>JBHIDS010000150.1:0-5780 GCA_046760205.1 Candidatus Methanofastidiosia archaeon | reverse complement strand
CAGAGATGAGGAAGTTTAAAAACAAAATGATTGAGGTTCTAAAAATCCTCAACTTGTGAAAAGAAGTGTTTATGATGAAAAAGTGATTCTATACTACAAATATTTTAAATCTATCAAAAAGCATATAACTGTTGTTGTGAGAATAAACAAAGACAGTTTTGTACTGACATCCTACATAACTAACAGAATAAAAGAAGGTGATGTGATATGGAGAAAAAGATGAAATTCTTCTTTGATAAAGAAGGTGATGTATTGGATATTTCCCTTGGGGAACCTGAAGAAGCTATTTCGAGAGAAATTGGAGATGACATCATCGTTAGAATCAATTCTGAGAATGAGGTTGTGGGAATTACAGTTTTAAACTTTGAAAAGAGGTTTGAGAAGTCAAAGATGAAAAAGGATTTACCTTTATCTGCAAAATTTAGTCTCATCAAAGGTTAAAAATAGTTTTCCACAAAATGAAACAATGGCTGTTCTATTCCTAACTTAGTAACCCGTAATGTTTAAAAACTAGAAGCATTATATAAAAACGATTGGTGATTGAGATGAGTGAAGCCTTACTGAAAGAAATATATTCAGAAATTCTCCAAATAAGAAAAAAGTTGGATATGCTGGAGGAGATTATAATTCCAAAAGAACAGGTTTCAGAAGAAGAACTTGAAGAGATTGAAAGATTAAAGAAGGAGGCTTTGAGAGGAGAAACTGTTAGATGGGAAGAAATAAAAAAAGAACTCCTCATGTGATATTGAATGTATGAAATTTTGATTCATAAAAAAAGTGGCAAGGGGGTTGAATGGTGAAATGATGAAGGTTCTGTTTCTTTCAAGGATAGATGAAGAGGCTATTTCATATCTCAAAGGTAAGATAGAAACTGAAGTTAGGTTTGATCTTGGAGAAGGGGAGATTTCAGAAATAGTTGGAGATTTTCATGCTCTCATCGTGAGGAGCAAGCCCAAGATAGGAAAAGAGATTCTAAAAAGAGCAAAAAACCTCAAAGTGATTGGAAGGGCAGGTGTAGGACTTGATAACATAGACCTTGATTTTTGTAGAGATAATAAAATTGAAGTGATAAACACTCCGAAAGCTCTCACAGAATCAGTGGCAGAGCACGTGTTTGCTTTGCTCTTGAGCTTTGCAAGAGGTATTCCAAAAGCAGACAGTGGAATGAGAGAGGGAAAATGGTTGAAGAAAGAGCTGAGAGGCTCAGAGCTTTGTGGAAAGATTTTGGGTGTTTTAGGCTTTGGAAGGATAGGATTTAGAATTTCAGAAATTGCCAAATGTTTTGGAATGAGAGTTTTGGCTCATGATGTGATAGATATTCGAGAGGTTGCAAGAAAGGTGAGTGCCGATGTCGTGAGTTTTGAGGAGCTTTTGAGGAGAAGTGACTTTGTGAGTCTTCATGTGCCCCTGCTTTCATCGACGAAAGATTTGATCTCTGAAAGAGAGCTAAAAATGATGAAAAACTCGGCTGTACTCATAAACACCTCTCGGGGAGCTGTGGTAAATGAGGATGCCCTCTTAAATGCTTTGAGAAGAGGTGAGATTGCAGGAGCTTGCCTAGATGTATTTTCAAAAGAGCCTCCCAAAAATTCAAAGCTCTTAGAGCTTGAGAATGTGATTTTAACTCCCCATATTGCCTCAAACACCAAAGAAGCTCAGAAGAGAACTGGCATGGAGTGTGTGCAAAAGGTTTTAGAAGTTTTGGAGGGAAAAAATGACATTTTCAACCGTTGCATATGAGGGGGAAACAGGAGATTTTGGTGTTGCAGTTCAATCAAAGTTTATTTCGGTTGGGGCTTTAGTTCCATGGGCCAAGGCAAAGGTTGGAGCTGTTGCAACTCAGGCTCTTGCAAATTTGTCCTATGGACCAAAGGGATTGGAGTTACTTGAGAAGGGACATTCTGCAGAAAGGGTTTTGAAAAAACTCCTTGAGGGCGATGAGATGAGGGAGCACAGACAGGTGGGAATAGTTGACTCTGAGGGAAATGCAGCATCCTTTACAGGAAAGGAATGTTTAGATTTTGCAGGACATATAATTGGTGAGAATTTTTGTGTTCAGGGAAATATCTTGGTTTCCAAGGAAACCTTAAATTCAATGGCAAAGAACTTTGAGAATACAAAAGGGGATTTACCAGAAAAACTTTTGGCATCTCTTGAGGCTGGGCAGATGGCTGGGGGAGACAGAAGAGGGCAACAATCTGCAGCCCTCATTGTTGTGAGGGAAAAAGGGGGATATGGAGGACATACCGATAGATACATAGATGTCAGGGTTGATGATCATGAAAAACCTATTGAAGAGTTGAAAAGAATATTTAAAATATATGACATGACTCTTTTGACAAGGGAGGATGAAAGCAATTTGTTAAAGATTGAGGGAAATTTGGCAAGAGAAATTCAGGAGATTTTAAGAAACCAGAGATTCTATATGGGAGAGATTACCGAAACCTATAACAGTAAAATGAAAAAAGCTTTGGATGAATGGCTTTCAATAAATAACTTTGAAAACAAAATGAGGGAGAATGGTTATATTTGGAAAAGTGTTTTGGAGTACATGAGAGAACACAAATAGATTGTGATTTAGAGAAAAAAATGAAGGGGCAGGGATACGATGTTTTCAAAAAATGAAGGAGGCGTGTTTCGATGAAAATTTCAGAAATTCAGGATCGCCTTGAAAAGGCAAAGGAAACTCTCAGAGAGTACGGATATATTTGTGATGTATCTGTGAAAGATCTGATAGGATATCTGTCAGCAGATACTTATGATGAGACCCTATCCATCGATGACATTTTGAAAAAGCATCTGCTGGTCATTCACGAATTGGTGGAAATTGATGAAATCAAAGAGATGGGACTGAGAATCACAAAGGATGTGATTATCAAAAATTATGAAAGAATTTATAAGGCACACCTTAAGGCTGTTGAAGTTGAGCTTGAGATTGCCAAAGATATTGGGGAATTTAAGCATATCGAAGAAAAGATAGGTTGGATCATTAGCTGGCTTGAGGATCCAAGGTTGCCACCTGAACTAAGATATAAGTGTGAGAGGATATATAGAAAAGCTGAGCAGGCAGTTGCCGAATGAATTTTTGCGCAGAAAGTGCCAGGACAGGGATTTGAACCCCCAGACCCCCTCGAGAATGGATCTTGAGTCTTGAATTTGTTCAAAAAGTTTTGTCGGCTGATTCAGCTAAAATCTTTGATTTTATTTTAATTTTAGGATGATGTAAATTTAGTACCAAATTCTATACCTAAAACCTTAAATAGATTTTCTCAATACTTTGCAAGATGATCTCCTCTCCCTATGAGCTTTTGAAGGCATTTCTATTTTGCCTTTTCATTGGAATTCTGGCTTTAAAAGCCAGGGTGATAAGAATATCTGGTTTTTTGAGTGGGGGAATAGTTGGAATGAGCATTTTGATCTTTGGAGGATGGAATTACTTTGCCCTAATTTTAGCCTTCTTTGTGATAGGGGGGGCAACCACCAAGTACAAGTACGAGAAGAAGAGGAGAAGGGGGGTAGCTCAGGAAGAAAAGGGTGCAAGAGGCTTTGGAAATGTCTTTGGTAATGGATTGTGTGCCATGTTTTTTGCCCTGGCAGAAGGTCTTCATCCATCGAGTTTCTTCTTTGTAGGATACCTTGGGGCTGTCTCAACCGCCATGGCAGATACCGTAGGAGGGGAGATTGGAAGGCTCTCAAAAAAAGATCCTTATCTCATAACAAACCTCAAAAAGGTTCCAACAGGAACAGAGGGAGCAATCTCACCTCTAGGTCTTTTGGCAGAGCTTGCAGCATCATTCTTTGTGGGAATCTTGGCTGTGGCTCTCAAAATGAAAAGCTTGGAGTTTTCAGATTTGGGGGTAGTACTTTCCGCAACCACAGCAGGATTTCTTGGTGCCAAGGTGGATTCCATACTTGGAGCAACCCTTGAAACCAACATTTCATGGTGGGAGAACAATCAAACCAACTTTTGGGCAACAGCTTTTGGGGCTTTGTTTGGGATTTTTTTCTATCTTTTAGTGAGATAGAACAAAGGCTTTTAAATAACCATCAAATTATCTTCAGGTGAAATCATGAAAAAAATAATAGTATCTCGAAAACTTCCAAAGCCTGTAGGACCTTACTCTCAGGCTGTAAAGTTCGATAATCTCTTGTTTCTGTCTGGAATGGGGGCTTTCGATGCATCTGGAAAATTGGTTGAGGGAGAGATCGAGGACCATGTGAGAAAGACTCTCCAAAACATAGAGGTTTTGCTCAAAGAAGTTGGAAGTAGTCTTCAAAATGTTTTAAAGGTAACCATTTTTTTAAAGAATATGGATGATTTTAAGAGAGTTAATAAAGTTTATGCAGAGTTCTTTTCAAAGGACCCTCCTGCAAGGAGCACCGTTGAGGTTTCAAACCTTCCAGCTAAAATGTTAATTGAAATAGAGGTGATTGCCTATGTCTGAGAAGGTGGAAGGGGAGAAGAAAAAAAGAGTTAAAAAATTGAAATACGAGATAAGGGAAAGCCCAGACTTTAAGGGAGTTTTCGTCAACGGTGCCTTTGGGGGTTTAAGCCCCGTAGACTCAAAGGTTATCTTTTACATCGATAGACCCGAACTTAAGATGAAGAGAGGAAAGTCTGGGGAGATGGAGATCAAGCAAATAAAAAGAGAGCTTCAGGTTGAACTCCACATGACTCCTGCAACCTTCAAATCTATTGCTGAGTGGATGATCTCTCATGTCAAAAAATACGAGGAGCAGTTTGGAAAGGTTTCAAAAGACAAGGAAGTTTCTGGAATGTATGGATAGGGGGTGATTTTATGTACAAGAACATTCTTTTGGAATTCAAGGAAAAGACAGCCATTCTCACCATAAATAGGCCAGAAAAGTTGAACGCCATGGATCTCAAGACCATATCCGAAATCGAGAAAGCCATTCAAGAGCTTGAGGAGAAAGGGACAGGGGTTTTGATAATCACTGGGAAGGGAAAGGCTTTTGTGGCTGGAGCTGACATCAAGGAGATGAGTAGCTATGATCCAATCAAAGCCTTGGAGTTTGCAAAAGCTGGGCAAAAAACCCTAGAGTTGATTGAGAATTCAAAGATGGTTGTCATCGCAGCAATAAATGGGTTTGCCTTAGGTGGAGGATGTGAGCTTGCCCTTGCTTGTGATCTAAGGATTGCAGGAGATGATGCAAAACTTGGACAACCTGAGATCAACCTTGGTGTAATTCCAGGGTGGGGGGGAACCCAGAGGCTTTCAAGACTCGTGGGAAAGGCTAAGGCAAAGGAGCTTATATTCACTGGCAAGAAGGTAAATGCTCAAAAAGCCTTGGAGATGGGTCTAGTTAACAGGGTGGTGCCTTCAGAGAAACTCATGGAGGAGGCTTTGAAGCTTTCCGATGAACTCAAGACCAAAGGATTTACCTCTCTTTTAGCCGCAAAGAAGGTGATAAATCTGGGTTCAAACTCAGATTTTAAGATTGCTCAAGATCTTGAGGCAGAGAGCTTTGCCCTTCTCTTCTCAACTTATGATCAGAAAGAGGGGATGAGGGCTTTTCTTGAGAAGCGAAAACCAAAATTCAATGGAGGTGAGTGAATGGATGTGGTGAAAGTGATAGAGTTGATAGGATACTCTGAGGATAGCTTTCAGGGTGCTGTTGAGAATGCGGTCGAAACAGCGTCAAAGACTGTGAAAAACATCGTTGGTGTGGATGTTCGAAGATTCAAGGGTTCTGTAGAGGATGGAAAGATAACAAAGTACAAGGCTAATGTGAAGATTGCCTTTGTGATAAAGGGATAA
>JBHIDS010000149.1:0-5923 GCA_046760205.1 Candidatus Methanofastidiosia archaeon | reverse complement strand
CACAGAACTGCTACATGGGGGGTGTAAAGACTCTCTCTGCCTTCTCCAAGATTCCAGAGAGAAATAGAACAAGAGAGATAAGAAAAATAATTGAGGAGAATGTGGAGATATACCTGAAAAATCAGATTTTCAAATATAGACTCAAGAAAAATGGAGAAAGAACTGAAAAACCTTCTTGGAAGAAGTTTGGATTCCCTCTTTTCTGGCAATCCGATACTTTGGAAGTTTTGGATGTTCTAACCTCTCTCGGTGTGAGGGATGAGAGGATGCAGGATGCTATAGATTTGGTTGTGTCAAGGCAAGGCAAAGATGGAAGATGGAAGTTGGAGAGAACATACAATTCTTGGATAGAGCTTGAAAAAGTTGGGGAGCCATCAAAATGGATAACTTTGAGAGCTTTGAGGGTTTTGAAGAGATTTTATGGATGAAAAGGTGATTTTTTGATGAGAAAAATGAGATTCTTTGACATTGAAAATATGAAGGAGATTATAGGGGAAGCCTTCTCAAGAGAGATTGAAAAAGCAGAGATAAATATCGATGAGGAAATGAAGTACTATAAGATTTTCTATCCTCTCACAAAGATCTTGCCTTTGTTTGGAAAGAGATATTCCCATGTGATGGAGAACTACATCTACGAAGAGGATGGAAAGATAATTGGTCTTTTGGAAACCAGAAAGCATAATCTTGGCTTAACTCAATGGTATGTATCAACCTTGGCTGTCCACAAAGATTTTAGAGGAAGAGGAATAGGAACTAGGCTATTGAACTTTGTCTTTGATACCTATGGTGAGAGGGGAGTTAAGAAATTTTTTTTGGATGTAAGAAATGACAATCCTGCTTTAAAGCTTTATGAGAGAGTTGGTTTTGAAAAGTATCAAACGAACTTTGCCATGAGGACAAAAGAAATTTCTCAAAGAGAGATTGAGATTAGAGGATTGAGAAAAATGGATATGTTTAAGGACTGGGAGAAACTTTGGGAGCTCTACTTGAAAGTTACTCCTGATAAAGTTTTAAAAATTTTGGAAGCTAAAAAGGAGGATGCAAAATCAAAAAGATTTGATTCTGTGATTCAAAGGATTGGAGAAGAGATAGGAAAGCATGAAATTCATAAATTCGTTGTTGAAAAGAATGGAAGAATTGTGGCAAAACTCCAAGTGGCTTGTTCTAAGAGAGATTCCCCTCATCAAATTTCCATTACCTCAAATGCTGACTCCAATCTATGCAAAAATTTGATATTAAAGGCTTTCTCCATTATAGCTAAGTATCCTAAGAGATTGATTCTATCCAACTGTCATGATTATGAACCTGAAGTTAAGAAAGCTTTGATAGATAGTGGATTTGAGATTTTTGAAACATTCTATGGTATGTATAAAATTCTAGGATAGATCGAGATGAAACTCAAAAGAATACATCACACTTTCAGAGGAAGAAAGATAGAGATAATCGTTCCAGTAAAGGATTTGCTCAAAGTTACAAAGAAGCTTTCAGAAGGGAAAGTAAGTGAGATTTTGGAAGAGTACGAGTGGAGGTATCTTGAAAATCCAAGGCTTATCCTCGCCTCAAAATCCAAAAGAAGGAGAGAGCTCCTAAAGCTCATAGGTTTGGATTTCGAGGTGATTTCTCCCAAGGTTGAGGAGAAAATATCTGTATCTGAGATGCCAGAAGAGATTGCATTGAGGCTTGCAAAGCTCAAGGCTGAGAATGTATTTGAGAGGATTTCAGAAGGTGTGGTCATTGGGGCAGATACTCTGGTTGTTCTTAAAAACAAAATTTTTGGAAAACCTCAAGATGAAACGAAGGCAAGAGAGATGCTCCGAGCTTTAAGTGGAAAAAAACATGCTGTAATCACAGGAATCTATGTCACAGATGGCTCAAGGGAGATAAAGGATTTTGTCTCAACTCAGGTTGTTTTCAAAAATTTAAAGGAGAAGGAAATCCAAAATTATCTTGAAAGAGAAAAGCCTTACGACAAGGCTGGTGCTTATGCAATACAGGGAAGGGCAGCCTTATTTGTGAAAGAAATCCATGGTTGCTACTTCAACGTCGTGGGGTTGCCTCTCCTCAGACTTTCAGAAATCCTTAAAGATTTTGGTTTTGAAATTCTTTGACTTTGAGTTTTGTATCCTCAAGGAGATCTTCTACATCTCTTAGAGAATTCTCTTCAAAACCTTGGATTTTAAGATATCTCTCAAAAAGCTCTTGAAAGTGCCTGAGACACTCAATCCTCTCTGAGATTTCTTCTGACAAAACTCTCATTTTCTCTATTAGGAAAACATCTATGAATAAATCGAGGGAGTATCTCAACTGCAGAAGTGATCCCTTAAGATTTTTCTTTTCAAACTCGTCAAAGGCATTTTCAAGCTCTGACTTCATTCCCTCAAATCTACCCTTCGTTTCTTTCTGAATCCTTGAAGTTTTTTTGTATTTTGAATAACGATCTTTGATACCTCTATCAAGCCATTTTAGGTTTTCCTCAAGCTCATCTTTTAAGACATCCCTAATGGAATGAATCCTCAAAAACAAATCATAAAAATCCGTCTTTCTCAAGTTAACCTCTAGATTCTTTGGCGGGATCAAGAGGGTTTCATTTTTGCTCATGAGAATGGAGTTGGCATAAAAGTTTGCACTGAGTCTCAAATGACTCAAAGCCTCAATGAGTCTTCCTCTTTGAATAAAATTCTCGCACCTCTTAAGATTTACTAATGCAAGCTTTAATTGGTCTCCAATCTCTTTCTTTGAGAACCTAAAACCTTTCACCCTTTCCACTAAACCCTTAATCTCATTTTCTGGGTCATAGAGGATTCTACAGTTTTTCAGCCAGAAGACCACTGCTCCCTTCTGAATTACATTTGAAGATGAAAGGCTCGATTTGAAGAAATCCAGTGGAAAGTAAATGCAGTCCACAACTCTTCCCTTCATCCTCTCTTTTTTTCTAGGTTGAAATCTCCTCTTAATGAAAACCAAATCTATGTCTGACCTTTCGTTGTACTCTCCCCTTGCAACAGAGCCAATTAAAAAAGCTCCCAAAATCTCTTTTTCACCAGAAATTTTTTTGTCAATTATTCTCTTGATCTCTCTATTCATAGAAAACCTCAGAAAACTTTCTAATATTAACTCTCAGATTTTTTGTCGTTCTGTCATCTAATCCCAGATTCCATCTCTCGACACCAGCCGAAACTGCGCCTTGGATCTCCTCCTGCTTTGATGGCTGATACGATTGAGTCGCCTCTATTTCATCAGAACTCACTTTTAAATAGATGCGTGCAGCATTCTCATAGCCAACCTTGTATGCAAGATCCTCAGAAAGCTGGTTGAGAATGGACCAAGTCTCCTCAAAGGATTGCGGTCTTCGCGGTGTACGCCCAGGGATTCCAATGAACTCGTCACTTCCAATCATGAAACGATCAGGGAAATCACCGATCAATTCCAGCCATTCCGAACGAACCTGCCACTTTTCATCGACAATACGATTTGGCATAGGTTTTTGGCTTCCAACCATAAATCCACGTTCTTCTATCTTTAAGGACAAGTATAGATTGGAATGCTCCTCGAGTAACCGTCGCAAGAGCTCGACCGTCATATTTCCTGTATTGTCCCACCCTATGTGTTGCCAAACTATCTTGGCATCCCTATTATGGGCAAGAAGACGTTCAAAGGCAGGGATCGTTGCTGGGAGGGTGGATGGATTTTTCGAACATTTCTGTAAAAGACCTGATGGGGTAGGCATTTCTTCGGACACTGCTTCCATATGTAGATCAATCGGAACGTCATGACGCGCTGCGATATCAGCGAGAAGCAGAAACAGAGGGTGGTCAGGCGGCGTTTCGATGAAGTGGTGTCTTTCAGACATACATAAATGGAGTGCAGTCATCTCTCCGAATGCCACAGCACCAGCAGCAATGAGCTCTTCAGCCATTTCTTCGAACTCGGCACGAAGTTCTTCGGTGACTTCCACTTCTTCAGTGTCATTGATAAAGGGATTGAGGGTTCCTCCACCGCCAACGAGATAGAGCCGATTTGAATGCTTTCTCATAACTCCCAAGAGATTTTGGTAATCGTAAGCACCAGGTTGTCTGGGCCCCTGAGGCGGAGGCATGATGAGTGCCTTGTCTATGTCATACCGATCCATCAGGGCGATCAAGTTCTCAGTAGCTGTCTCGTAATCCTTGACCAACGTGGCTTTTGATCTGTAAATACCATCGAGGTGGATATGTGTATCGATGAATTGGATCACTCTTGATTTTTCATCCTCTGGACTTTCGATTGGACCAGTTGTATTCCTTAGACATCCAGCCAACGAACCGAGCAATAAGATAAAACTTAAGCAAAGAACTAAAATCTCGTGCATGAAAACATCTCCTATTTATTACATCGCCTCCAGTGTTTGTCATTTATAAAAATTTTAAAAACCTAACAACGTTCTCCAAAGCAAGGACCATGCCCTCAAACCCAGAGCCTTTTCTGCATACTTTAGGGACATCTCTGCATGGTTTTTTGCCTCTGTATACTTCTCAGCATCAAAGGTTTCCTTCGCCAGCATTAAATGTCTCTCAGCCTCCATCTTCATTACGAGAGCGGGTCCTACCCAAGGACCAAGAGAGTTGAGTTTTTTCACCATGGCTTCTGCCTCAACTATCAGAGCTTCCGCATCAGACTTCTCATCTGCCGCCAAAGTCTCAAAGAAAATCAGACAAAAACTCGCCAACAAGACTATCCTTTTCTTCATCAAATCACCCATCCTTAACATCTTTTAAGTATAAAAAGTTTTGGTTCCACGGCAAATCCCGTGCACCTGACACAAACCTGTCAGGGGCGTTAAAGGTTCTCATTTTATGAGAACCTCTGTTTTGGTTAAACTTTTTTTTAAAAGTTTATGACGTTCAGCTTCACTGAAGTCCCCTCCTGCAAAAGAATTGAAATCCAATGCCTTCAGTAATTTCAAAACAATAAATTTATAAATGCCTTCCCCAAAATTCTAAAGGCGATGATTGAATGAAAAGGTTTGCTTTCATTGTTCTATCAATTATGGTTTTTGTGGGTTGTGTAGGGCAAGGTGAAAAACTACAAGAATCCAAACCAGAGCCAGAACCTCCTCAAGTTAATCCAATTGTTGAATACATCGAGAAGAATCCATTTGAACATTCTGAAGATGTTGCAAGAATATTAGAGAAATTGGGAGAGGATGGTCTACAGGATAATGAAAAACAGTTGATTGACTATATTTCTCAATTGCCAGCAGGATTAAGAGCAAATGTTGCAACAAAAGTTATGGGTAATCAAACCCCGGATAACCATGAACTTGAGATAGTGAAAAATTCTTTGGTAAATCCAGATATTACAGACGAATTGTTTGGAATGTCATTCATGGAGATGTGGGACGAAGGAGATTTGACAAAGATAAATTTCTTGAATTCTGTTTATTCCCAGAATCCAGATTTAGCAAAAGAGATGATGAAGAATGGGGTTTTGGACTATAACTATGAAAAAACTTTGTTAGAAGTTTTTCAAAAGAATGAAGATTTTGCAGAAAAAGTTTTTAAATATAGACTCTGCATCGAAAATCCTTTCCTATCACAAGCAGAAAAAAATTATCTACTTAACCCTACAAAAGCCAATGAAGAAAAGGTAATACAGGAGTATTTGAATAGGTTATCCGACCCATTAGCGAAGATGGTTTTTTGGTAGGAGACTGCACCAATATTTCTATGTTGAGAGCAGTGGCACTCAACTCAATGGGTATGCCTTCTCAAAGATTTGCATCTGATTCTGGAAAATATGAAGATCTAAAATATGAACATATAGGTGTAGTTAACTATAGAGAAGTAGGTTATGGAGTAGGTTATTGGTATTCAGACGTAGTTGGTATAAAAAATTTGTATCTGTTTACCCATCGGAGGTGACATTCTATTTCAGCTGATTTCTC
>JBHIDS010000148.1:0-5970 GCA_046760205.1 Candidatus Methanofastidiosia archaeon | reverse complement strand
GGTTAAATATCTAGACACTCCTAAAAATAGAAAACCTATAGAAAAAGAGAGTTTCCTCAGTCATAGGAACCTTGGATATTATCCCATCTATCAAGTGTTTTAGATTAGTTTTCAAGCTCATGCTGATTTTCTCCTTCAAGATGAAAGCTCCACAGCCTTTTTTGCAGCCTCATCCATCGAGTCAAAAGCTTTAAAACCATGTCTTTTCAAAAGCTCTTTTCCCTCCCTTGCATTTGTTCCCATCATTCTGACAGAGAGAGGTATTTTTGGATTGAAATCAATTATTCCTCTGGCAATCTCATCACACCTGGTTATTCCTCCGAATATGTTGCAGAAAACTGTTTTTACTCCCTTCTTTTTTGTAACTATTTTGAGGGCATTCCTCATACTCTCTGCAGTGGCTCCTCCCCCAACATCGCAGAAGTTTGCAGGTTTTCCTCCATACTCATTTATCAAATCCAAAGAAGCCATCACCAATCCTGCACCACACCCTATTATTGCAATGTTTCCATCTAGCTCAACATAGCTTAAACCCAAAAGCTTTGCCTCAAGCTCCAATTTGGTGTACTCCCCCACTGTCTCTTTGAGGTTCTGTCTGTAGAGAGCATTGTCATCTATCATGAGTTTTGCATCTATCGCCAAAAAACCCTGGGGAGTGAGGGCGAGAGGATTTATCTCAGCGAGGGTTGCATCATAGGCTTTGAAAAGCTTGTAAAGCTTGTAAGCTATTTTTACAAATTCTGAGAGCTTTTTTTTCTTCAGTCCTAACTCACTTCCCAAAATCCTTGCATTGTAGGGCTTGAAGTTTTCAAAGTAGAGCTTTTTGATCTTCTCAGGACTCTTTTCTGCCACCTCTTCAATTTCCATTCCACCACAAGCAGAAGCGATGCAAACTAGGCTTCTCCTGCTTCTATCTATTGTAAAACTCAAATAAAACTCCTCCAAAATCTCAAAGGCTTCCAAAACCAGAAGTTTTGAAACCCTCTCTCCCCTTATCTTCATTTGAAGAATTTTTGTAGCCTTCATCTTCGCATCCTCAAGAGATTCTGCAAGCTCTATCCCTCCAGCCTTCCCTCTTCCTCCAACCAAAACCTGAGCCTTCAAAACCAGAGGATAGCTCATATCAAGTTTTTCAAGCTCTTCAGGACTTTCAACAAGGAAACCTCTCTGAATTGGAATTCCAAACTCATAAAAGAGTTCTTTAGCCTGGTACTCGTAGAGCTTTATCTTATCAACCCTTTTTTTGCTTCAAATTCTATTTCTCATTTTTAAGGTTTTCTCTAATGCGTTACCTCAACCGAAAGGCTTATATAGTAATTTGCCGATATTGTCTTCGACTAAACAAAAAGGAGGTAAGAAAATGGCAGAAAGAAAAACCTTTGCGAGAGAAGCGACAGGTCTTGTGAGAGAGATTGGACTTTGGACAGGTGTAATTCTGATTCTCTGCAACGTTATCGGTGGAGGCTGGCAGAAGAGAGTTTTCCAAGTTACTGGCTGGGCACCAGTTCACAATGATGCTCTGCTCTTTGGACTACCCCCATTGGCAATGGCATTCTTCATAGTTGGGGTAATTGTCTTTCTAACGGTGTACGTTTTCTCAGTGCTCTCTGCAGCCATGCCCAGGGCAGGTGGTGGATACGTCTTCATATCGAGACTGATCTCACCTCCAATTGGATTTGTGGCTGCCTGGGTAGAGTTCTTGGCTATCGCTATTTCATATGGATTGATAGCAGTAGCTGTGACTGAGCTTGCTTGGATCTTTTTGAGCATAGTAGGATTTAACTTAGATCCCCTCATGACGACTACTGGACTTGCTGGAACTGGTCTCGTATTTGGAGTTGCCTTTGCGGCAATTGGAGCCATGGGAGTTAGAATGAGTGGAAGAATCTTGCAGTTGATGTTCGTTATTCCAGCGATAATTACAGTTGCCATCTATCTGATGCTTATAACTGCAACGCCTGCAGCAATGGAGGCAGGGATCAAGGCAATCACAGGACACGCAGCTATAGATTACACCAAAGCTGCCCTAGCTCAAGGAATGACTGCCCACAGCTACTGGGGTTCTGTTGGTGTTGCCATAATCGGAGCCTACTGGGCATACATCGGGTATGCTGCAGTCAGCTTTGTGGGTGGTGAGGTGAAAGAATCCAACATAAACCTACCGAAGCAGATGTTCTATGCTTCAGCTATAATCATGGGAGTGTACGTCACAATATCCTTCTTCCTGGCAAGAGCTGCTGGAATGGCTGGTGTATATCAGAACTTCTCGTTCTTCCAAGCCTTCGGATTTTTGAACTACGGTGGAGGAAGCTTTGCCGATGCTGGACTTCCAACAAACGTTCTTGCATGGATGCCTGTTGTAGCCACATTCTCTGCAGTTGGAAAGGGTCTTGCTTGGCTTGCACCACTGATTGGAATAGCTGGAGTTTTCTGGCTTGCAAACGACCTGCCACCCTTTGTACTGACATCCTCTCGAACCTTGTTCGCCATGGCATTTGACAGAGCTTTGCCAGAGTGGATCGCCAACATCTCTGAGAAGTACCACTCTCCAATAAACGCAATTGTAATAACTCTAATTGTCTCGCTTGTTGGAGTTGCCTCAGAGTCTGGAATTATGGCATTCAACGGTGTGTTAGCTACCGATCTGATGGACGGTATCTTCTTCACTTTGGTCTGTGTTGCAGCCATTAGATTCCCATCAAAGATGCCTGAGGTCTATGCAAAGGCACCTTGGAAACACAAAATAGGTGGAATGGAGGCTATTGTGGTTGTTGGTTGGTTGGCTTTAATTGGCAATCTGTACTTAGACTACATCTTCATGACCAATGAGCACGATGCTATAAATCCATTCGACTGGCCCGAAGGATTCTGGTTCGTTGTAGGAACGGTGGTTCTTGGATTCATCCTATTCTATGGCACTAAAGCTATGTACAAGAAGGAAAACATAGACTACGACACCATCTTTGCAGAGATACCACCTGAGTAAATCCACAATAATTTTTTCTTTTTTTTATTTAGACAAAAGTTTTTTAAGGTTATAATTTAAGATTATCTATGAACGAATTGATTGAGAGATATCTTTTGAAGTTAGAAGAACAGTTGATGATTAAGAAGGGAAAATGGTTGGCAGATTTCAACGAATCCTTCAGAGATTTTGAGGTGAATGGAAATGATTTTTTGATGTACCTTGAGGGTGGAACCAGGACAAAGGGATTTTTACTCTCAAAGATTGCAGCATTCTTGCTCACTCCCAACTACAAAGTAGGAGTTTTTGTCTATCTCTTGAAAAATGAGAGGGATTTTCAGAGGATAGTTTTGAGTCTTGAAAAGCTGAAGAAGAAGGAAGATATGGAGTGGTTATGGCTTATTTTTCTAAAAGAGAATGAATTTTCCAAAAATCTCATTGAGATGGTTGAAAGAGACAACTCTAAGAGAGTTGGAATAGGTCTTTTAAACCTTCAAGAATTGGAAAGAGTGAGAAAGGCGAAAGTCATTCACAATTCATCCTTCATTGGGAGACAGATTCCAAGATACTTTCAGGTGAAACTATGAAGGAGTACTCCCCAATTCAAAAGTACGACCTTTTAAACTCCTTCATGTACGTCCTTGTTCCCTTATCATTTCTTACCATAATCATATCAATATTGATGTTTGGAGGTTTGTTTGTTAACAAAGCCATTCTGATTTTGAATCTCTTGATCTCAGCCTATTTGGGGTATCGAATATACAAATCCTCCTATCACATGAAATTCTCATACGATAGAAAGAGCTTCAACTTGGAAAAAGGGAAAAAGAAGAAGATTCAGGGAAGATGGAAGGACTTTGACAGAGTCTCTTACGCCTATACAGGCTATAACGAGTTTGAGATTAGACTCTACAAGAAAAAGGGAAAAGAATATGTTCCTGAAACAAAGATTCCAGCCACAAAGCTGGGTTTGAATGCCTCAGACTTCAGATTTGAGGTGATGAATTTCATAAAGGATGAAAGGTACAACTTTTAGGAGGTGACTTCATGGCAGAAAAAGATTCAAGAGGTTTCATCTTAACGATGAGAGAGAGAAAGCTTCCGAAAGAGTGGGGAGGGATAGTACCAACGAAGGTTTTCTTTTCGGAGGCAAAAAGGATAGTGAATGAGGCAAAGAAAAAAGGATTAATAATAAGGATTTTGGGAGGGGTTGCAATAAGGATGCACTGCAAAGAGCAAGAAGAGCTTGCAAAAAGGCTTTCAAGACTGGTTGGAACCTCTTACATCAAGGGAGAGCAGGAGTTCACAGATCTTGACTTTGCAGCCTATCGCAAACAGAGAGAAAAACTTCCGGATTTCTTTCGAGATTTGGGCTATCTTAAGAGGAAGACCACCCTGGCTACCGCGGCTTCAGAAAGACACATCTACTTTCACAAGGATGGCTGGTTTCATCTCGATATTTTCTTTGACAAACTCTTGATGAATCACGATGTTCCTTTCATCGATAGGTTAGAGCTCGACTATCCTACCATAACTCCCACCGATCTATTTTTGGAGAAGGTGCAGATTCTCCAGTTCACAGAGAAAGATTTGAAGGACACCTGGTTGCTCCTTAGAGCTCACAAGGTTTCTTCAAAAGAGGAGGAAACCATAAATGCAGAGTACATCTCTGAAATCCTCTCAAGAGATTGGGGATTCTACCACACAGTTGTAACCAACATCAAGGGAATCAGGGATTTGGCAGAGGAGAGCAGAGAGTTGAGGGAGGAGGACAGAAGAGACATAATCTCAAAGCTCGATACTATTTCTGAGAGAATAGAAGAAAGTCCAAAGTCCTTTTCATGGAAGATGAGGGCAAAGATTGGTACGAAAAAACAGTGGTACAGACCTGTGGAAACAGATGAAACTGTGGGAGGATTTGGAATCTGGAGGCTGAAAGAGAAGAAAGACTAGCTCTCCAGCCTCTGCTGTTTTTTTATCTTTCCATTCTCAACCTCTATCACAAAAGCCCTTAAAATACCTTCAGCATACTCAGAGCCTGGATTCAAACAGACGGTTCTTCCAAGCCTGCAGAACCCAAAGCTCTCATGAATGTGTCCATGAAGTCCTAAAAGAGGCTGATAACTCTCTATCATCTCTCTGCAAGCTTTAGAACCCACAGGCACCAACCTGGGTTTTCCTCCCTCGTACTCCACCTTCAAATCAGAAGTGAGCTTGGGGGCATAGTCAATCTGAGAATCATAGGGTGGAACATGGAAGTTGAATATTGATTTCTCAAGATCCTCAACTTCCTCAATACTTGCTTCGTACTTTCTTTTCAACTCCTCCTCACTACACTCTCTTGGAGAGTTCCAAGGAGTAGGATTTGACCACCCACAGCTTACAAGCTCATGGACACCATCGAGGTTAACAACAGTCCCCTCCCCATATAAAACGTTAGAATTTTTCTTTAAAACCTCATCTATGCAGAACCTGTCATCATTTCCTGGGGTTATTATCACCTTGACTCTATCTGGAACTCTATCTGGAATTAGCTCCAACCATCTCTCAAGCTCTGAAGACATTATCTCATCAAACAGAGCATCGAATCTTTTCTTGTCTGCATCTATGGCTGCAACATTTGCCTTGGTGGTTCTGTAAGGGTAGTAGCCTGAAAATCTCAAAGTGGACTCAAATTCTGCAAGCTCGCTCTCACTTAGAACGTAATCCTTTCCAGCACGGTAAGCATCCCATTTTCCATCTCCTCTATTGGTGATGGGAACTATCATCTTTCCAGTTATGTCCCCCCCCATGATTATGGCATCTAGTCCAAGGTACCTCGCAGAGTTTAGAAACTTTCTCCAAACTTGCTCTGAACCATGTAGGTCTGTTGTGAATAAGAACTTGGTTTTTGCCATGGTTTCACGTCCTTAATAAAATTTCATATCCATTTATAAGTGTTTTGCACCGAGAGGCTTTGGGACAAAAATAGCTCAGCTCCTCATCCCTAATGCCACCTCATCACC
>JBHIDS010000147.1:0-6038 GCA_046760205.1 Candidatus Methanofastidiosia archaeon | reverse complement strand
ACATCCGTAATGCAGATTCATTCACATAGAGAACTTCACCTTTGAGATTGGTACTATATACCCCTACAAGGGCGTTATCCACAAGATCTCTATACTTTTTTTCTGACCTCTTCAGTGCCTCCTCCACCTTCTTGTACTCAGTTATGTCCCTAACCATATGCACCGTTGAAGTGACGTTTCCCTCATCATCAAAAATAGGAGAACAGCTGATGAGAAAGATTCCTCCAAGATATGGTTCTACAACTTCTTGAATGGTAGGTTCTCCTGTTTTAATTGCTCTCAAGTGAGGGCAGAATTCCAGGGGCTCTCTTCTGTTGTGATAAATCTCATGACATTTCCTACCTCTCAACTCCTCCAAAGTCTTTCCAAACCTTTTCAAGGCTTGTGGGTTTGCATACACTAGCCCAAATTCCTTGTCATGTATGGTTACCATTTCACTCATAGACTCAAGGATTTTCCTCCAGTATTTTTCAGAAATTTCGAGCCTTTGAATTTTCGTAAGAAGTTCTATCTCATTTTCAGCCTTCATTCAACCACTTTTAATGATATACATTATGATTATATATTGTAATTTCGGATATAAATATCTTTCGCACATTATCTCAAAAATATAAATCACAATTCGAACCCAAAAAATTTTTCTAGAGAGTTTTCAAAAAAATTGTAATTTTATTAAATAAGTATCATGATGAGTATTCAACCAGGTACCTCTATACAACCTTCAACTCCTTCAATCTCTCATAAGCCAAATTTATCTGCTTCATTCTCTCTTCTGCCTTCTCTCTCTCCTCTCTCGTAAGTTTTGTGTTGGAGTCTGGATGGTATTTTTTGGCAAGATAGTTTCTCCTCTTCTTTATCTCTCTTTTTGTAGAGTTCTCTTTCAATCCCAAAATCTTCAGACATTCGAGCTTTGAGAATCCTATATCACGCAAAACTTGAAATGAAAATCTCACGTACTTTAGAACTTCATAAGAGAAGAGTTTGACGTTTAGGTACTGGTTTCCAGAATATTTGGATTCCATCTCTATCTCTATCTCTCTGATTTCCTCTGGTTCAAGGCTGATTTCAAAGTTTCTCTCTCTTATCCTTAAACCGTAAGATGATGAAACCTCTATGTTGAGTTTTTCTATGGGTTTTTCAGAGAGATTTTTAATCTTTAAGGTTAGCTTTAAACTTTCAAAGAGCCTTACAATTTCTGGAGGATTTTCAAAACTCGCCTCTATATCATAGATTGGAAACTCATAGTCTAATATTGGCTCTGAATCTATATTTTTGGTTTCAAGCATTCTAAAAAGATTTCTCTCTATCAATTTCTTTATCTTTAATCTCTCTTGGGTGAAGGCGGGTTGGTTTCTAAAGAAAACCCAGTAGGAGTAGAGAATTATCAGGGTGATAAAGAAAACATAGGCGAAGAGAGAATTTCCCTCAAGGTTTCCCTCCCCAATTCTTGAGATTTTCTGAGACGTGATTGTGAGCATCATATCTTTACACTTCGTTTCAATAAGATATAAATCTTTGGTTTGACCTTAGAGAAAAATTTATAAGGATAAATATGAATCAGTGGAGGTGTTCGGATGTTTGATCTTCTAAGGTATGGTTGTATTGAAGGTGAAAAAATTGGTGCAGATTTTTGTGAGCTAAGATTTGACGATCTTTCTCTGAGAACTATGATAAAAGAGAACGAGCAGATTAAGGAGATAAATCTCATCAAGAGATGTGGAATTGGAATCTCTACCTACTTCAAGGGCGTTGTGGGATACTCCTACACTGCAGAGCTCACTCAAAAGGCACTGCGAGAGGCGGTCAAGCGATCCTTTGGGATTGCAAAAGCCTCATCAAGGATTGCAAAGCTGAAGCTGGAGCTTGATGAGCAGAGACCCTCAAAAAGTGCAAAAGAGGAAATGAAGTTTAGAAAGCATCCATCAGAACTCTCTCTCTTAGAGAAGAAGGAAATGCTTGACAGAATCACATCCTCTGCCAAAGAGAATGGAAAGAGAATCTCCTCAGTAATAGGTCTTTATGGAGAGCTTTTTGGAGAGAAGATGTTTACTAACTCTGAAGGAACAGAGCTTTCCTGGAAGACCTCAGTTGTGGATTTAAGAGTGAACGTAACCTCAAAGGATAAGGCAGGAAACTTGGTGGACGAGGGAGATGGCATTGGCGGGTCCTTTGGAATAGAGAAGTTTGAGGAGAATTCCTATACTCCTGAAAGGCTTGGCGAGAATGCAGCTCATTGGGCCTCTGAAAAGTTGAAGGCAAAATCTGCTCCAGTTGGAGAGTTCAAAGCTCTATGTGAAAACATACTGGTTGGTGTTCTTGCCCATGAGAGCTTTGGTCATCTCTCTGAGGCAGACTTCATTCTAACCAATTCTTCTCCGTTGGTGGGAAAGATTGGAGAAAGGATTGGTTCTGAGGTGGTTACCATCGTGGATGAGGGAGTTTGCGATTCAAAATATCAAGGGTTTTATCTTCCCTTCGATGATCAGGGTGTGAGAACCGAAAAAACCGTGATAATGGAAAACGGAGTCTTAAGGACTTATCTTCACACAAGAAGTACTGCAAAGCTACTCAAGGGGAAGGCAACTGGAAACGCAAGAGCGATAAACTTCACCTTCGCCCCAATTCCAAGAATGAAAAACACCTACATTCAGCCAGGTGACCTCACAGAGGAAGAGGCTTTAGAAGAGCTTCATGAAGGAATATACGCCATTCGCACAGCAGGTGGGCAAGCAAACATGGATGGTTCTTTTCTCTTCAAGGCGAGGCGTGGATACTGGATTGAAGATGGGGAGATCAAGTATCCCTTAAAGGATGTGGCGCTCACGGGAAACATCCTTGAGTTCATGGGAAACGTTGAAGGTGCAACGAGAGATTTGGAGATTCAGTCAGGTTACTTTGGAGGTTGTGGAAAGGGAGGTCAATTTCCACTTCCAGTTGGTCTTGGTGGACCAAAGCTTTTGGTTTCCAAAGTGAGGTTTGGAGGTGAGAGTGCATGAAATTTGATACCTTAAAAGATGAACTCTTGGAGATTGCACTTAAAGGATTAAAGTATGCCAAATCGCAGGGAGCAAGGGAGACAGAGATCTTCGTCTCCTCCTTTTCAAGCTCTCAAGCCACCATACAGCAGGGAATGGTGGATGCCTCGGATGGAATCTCTGAGGGAATAGGAGTTAGGATTGCAGATTCAAAAAAGCTCGGGTTTGCCTCAGCAACAGGACTCTCAGAAGATTCTCTAAAGTTTGCAGTGAGGGAAGCTCTCTCTGTTACCAGAACCGTTGACGAGAAAAATGTGAAGTTTGAGGGATTTGCAGTTCCAAGAAAGGGGGGAAGAGAGGGAATTCTGGATGAAAGCCTCTTGGAGATGGGTGGAGAGGACATAGTCTCTAACGTTGAGGAAATCTTCTCTGAGGCAAACCAATATGATAAAAGAGTGGTCTCAGTCACAGGACAGGTCTCTCTAAGCCATGGAGGTTTTGCAGTTTCAAATACAGAAGGTGTGGAGAGAGCAACAAGGATAACTTCAGCTGTTTACATAATCTATATCACAGCCCTTGAGAATTCCAAGAGAAAGACTGCCTTAGACTTTATAGTTTCCAGAAAAAAACCTGAGTTTCAAGGTCTTGGTGAAAACGGTGCTCGAAAGGCTATAGCGATGCTTGAATCCAAATCCTTGAAAACCTCTGAAAAGCTCACAACGTTATGGGATCCTCTAACAGCCTCCCAGTTTCTCTCCACCGCTCTCGCAAGCTCCATAAACGGAAGGTCCGTGGTGGAGGGAAGGAGTGCCTTTGCAGATAAAATAGGGGATAGAGTGGGAGTCAGAGAATTAAACGTAAGAGACGATGGACAGATTTTGGAGAGTGTTTCAACATCTAGTGTGGACTTTGAGGGAACTCCAAGACAAAACACCTCCATCATTCGAAAAGGGGTTTTGAAGAGTTTCATATTCGATGACTACTATGCAAAGGTCTTTGGAACTCAGAGCACTGGAAACGCCAATCGCTCATCCCAGGCTCCCTATGAATCCTCCCCACGCATAGGAACTACCACTCTGGTTTTGGAACCTGGTTCAAAGAAAAGAGAGGAGATGATCTCTGAAATAGATAAGGGAGTCCTTCTCACAGACATTCTGATGGGAATGGGACACGCCAATCAGATCTCAGGAGACTTTTCCATAGTTTGCACAAATCCATACCTCGTTGATAAGGGAGAGCTTAAGGGAGCTTTGGAGCCTGTAACCATAGCTGGAAACATGTACAAATCCTTTGAACAGCTTAGAGAGATAGGTTCAGATGCTCTTCTCACCCCCTTTGCCTTCACTCCAAGCCTTTGTTTTGAAGATTTTACGGTTTCAGGTTAAAGGTTAAGGAAAGAGCTGTGCCCTCTTCATGTTGAAGTTCAACTTGAACTCGTAGGCATTTCTTATGCACATTACAAACTCATCGTCCAACTCTTCTGCCATTTCCCAGGTGAGTTGTAATCTGGACGGTATCTTATTCTTTGACATAAAATCACCACCAATGTTGATAGCCAATAGTATATAAAGTTTTCGGTAAGAAATGTTGATTAATTACTTCTTGAATTCTATCCTCTCAAAATCCAAGTACTTTCTCAAGACCTTTGGAATGGATACAGTACCATCTTCTCTTTGAAAGTTTTCAAGGATAGCAACCATCGTTCTCGGAGTGGCAATGGCTGTGGAATTTAGGGTGTGCACAAACCTGTTCTCTCCCATCTTCTCTCTATATCTTATCCTAAGTCTTCTCGCTTGGTAGTCTGTGCAGTTGGAGCAAGAGACTACCTCTCTAAAGGTCTTTTGCACAGGCATCCAGACCTCCAAGTCGTACTTCTTTGAAGCCACAGTGCCCAGGTCCCCAGTACAGATGTTTACAACTCTGTAGGGAAGCTCAAGTTTTTGATATATTTCCTCTGCATTTCTTATGAGAAATTCATGTTCCCCCCAAGAACTCTCAGGAGCAGAAAAAACGAACTGTTCAACCTTGTTGAAGATATGTACTCTGAAGATGCCCTTGGTGTCCTTTCCATGAGCTCCAGCCTCTTTTCGAAAGCAAGGGCTTAATCCAGCATACCTTAAAGGCAAATCCTCAAAGTCCAGAATCTCTCCCATGTAAAGTGGTGCAAGGGCATGTTCTGAGGTTGCTATAAGATATAGATCCTCATCCTCTATCTTGTACATCACATCCTCAAAGTCAGAGAGGTCTGTGACACCCTCATAAGGTTTTCTCTTCATCATGAGGGGAGGTTCCATAATCTCAAATCCCTTTTTTTCAAGAAAATCAAGGGCGAAACACTGGAGAGCTAAATCCAATCTCACCAACTGATTCTTGAGGTAATAAAACCTAGAACCAGAGACCTTGGAAGCTCTTAAAATGTCTGCAAGGTTGAGTTCTGAGATGAGATCCACATGACTTCTGGGCTTAAAATTGAATTGACGTTTTACTCCCCAAGATCTTATTGGAACGTTTTCACTCTCGTCCTTTCCCTTTGGAACAGAGGGGTGCATCAGGTTTGGAATCCTCATCAAAAGCTCATCTCTCTTCTCTTTCGCTTTTGAGAGCTCTTCCTCATTCTCTTTGATTCTATCAGAGATTTTCCTCATCTCTTTTATCAAAGTGGATGCATCTTTTTCATGAGCCTTCAAATCCCTTATCTCAAGGGAGGTTTTATTTCTCCTCTCTCTCAAAAGATTAACCTCTTTTACGAGTTTTCTCCAGAGAGCATCGTATTTCAAAACCTCGTCCACCATAGAGGTGTCCCACTCACGTTTTAAAAGGTTCTCTTTCACAATTTCAGGGTTCTCTCTTATGAGCTTGATGTCGAGCATAAATCTTCTGATTTTGAGGTTATAAAAAACTTTCCCTCCACGACAAACCTCGTGCACCTGACACAAACCTGTCAGGAGCGTTTAAGGTTCTTCTTTCAGAAGAACCTTGTTTTGATCCAACTTTTTTAAAAGTTGGCGGCAAACCCATCAGGAACGTTAGAGGTTCTCATTTTATGAGAACCTCTGTTTTGAT
>JBHIDS010000146.1:0-6141 GCA_046760205.1 Candidatus Methanofastidiosia archaeon | reverse complement strand
AAATCATAACAGAATGAAGAACTTACCTCCACCTCAATCTGTTGATATCATCTGCCTAAGCCAAACTATTGTTGAGAATAGGTATATTTACAGAGTGAATGGATACATGAACCAGCTAACCCAGATGGATGAAGGTGGAATCATCACAACTTTCCAGCACGATAATAATGGAAACCTGATTCAGAAAAGTGATGGAACAGACACTTGGGAATACATCTACGATGACGGATGTTCATGCAACAATCGCTTAACTGAAATAAAACTAAATGGTCAAACGCTTGGCAGATACTTCTACGATGGTGATGGAAAGAGAATAAAGAAGATAGAAGATGGAATGACGACAATATACATCTACTCAGGAATAAAAGTTATATACGAGAAGGTGATAGAAACTGGTGTGGAGACGAAATATATTGGCTCTTTGGCAAAGATTTTTAAACTTCCTTAAAAGTTTTCACATGACCAATTTTGGAGTTTACCTAAGAGTGAATCACGATCACGAGAGCATATTCAACCTTGCTCTAAGATCTGAGGAGTTGGGATTCCACAGTCTCTGGGTAAACGATCACTTGATAGGATTTGACCCAGAGAGAAAGCAAGACTATCTTGAAGCTTTCATTTTGATGACCTACATCGCCTCAAAGACCACGAGGGTGAGGGTTGGACACAGTGTCTTGTGCAACTCTTTCAGAAATCCAGCCCTTCTTGGCAAAATGGTGTCCACCTTGGATGTTTTAAGTGGAGGAAGGGTCGAAATTGGCATCGGAGCAGGTTGGTACAAAGAGGAGTATGAGGCTTATGGTTTTGAATTTCCCTCCCCCAAAGAGAGAGTTTTACAGCTCAGAGAAACCCTTCTCATTCTAAAAGAGATGTTCACAAAGGAGAGATTCGACTTCAAGGGCAGATACTGGAATCTCAAAAACTGCATAAACAACCCAAAGCCAGTGCAAAAGCCTCACCCTCCAATCTGGGTGGGGGGAGAAAAGCCTTCAACCATAAGATTGGCAGCAGAGTTTGGAGATGGTTACAACATGCCCCACTCCCACTTTGAGGTTGCAAGAAGGCAGTTGGAGATCCTCAAGGGATGGTGTGATGATATGGGTCGTTCCTATGAAAGGATGAAAAAGAGCTGGTTTGGGGGGCTGACGATTACAAAGACCTCAAAAGAGGCAAGGGAGATTGCCAAAGAAAGAGCTACAGGAAAGGTTATGTTTCAGGAGATACTTCAAAGGAGTTTCATTGGAACACCAGAGGAGCTTATCTCAAAGCTTGAAAGGTTTCGAGATGAGCTTGGTGTAGAACTCTTCATCTTTGGAATTCATGCGTCTGAGTCTATCAGAGACCCCTTAAGCTTTTTTGCTGATGAAATTTCTTCACAGTTCTAAGCATGAAATGTTATCCAGGCTCAGTCATAAACCAGGGATCGAGTAGCTTTAAAAGCTCTTCCTTAGGAAGTACCTGCTTTTCCATAGCGATTTCTCTTACCGTTCTTCCACTTTTAAAGGCTTCTTTTGCGATCTCAGAAGCATCGTCATAACCGATATGAGGACTTAAAGCTGTGACAAGGGTAAGGCTTTTTTCTACTAACTCCTTGCATCGCTCCTCGTTTGCTCGCAAGCCCTTTACACACTTTTTGGTGAATATAGAAGATGCGCTGGCTAAAAGGCTTGTCGACTGTAAGAGGTTATGGGCCATGAGGGGCATCATAACGTTTAGCTCGAAATTGCCTGAAAGCCCTCCCACCGTTATGGCGACGTCGTTTCCTATAATCTGAGCTGCAACCTGGCAGAGGGCTTCAGCTATTACAGGATTTACCTTACCAGGCATAATTGAGGAGCCAGGCTGAACCTCAGGAAGGTTTATCTCACCTATTCCACATCTTGGACCAGAGCCCATGAAGCGAATGTCGTTTGCAATCTTTAAAAGGCTTTGAGCCATGGTTTTAAGGGTAGAACTTGTCTCTACAATGGCATCCCTTGCCCCCTGTGCCTCAAAGTGGTTTTCAGCTTCATGAAAATCAAGTCCAGTCATCTCGTTTATCTTCTCCACCACTCGCCTCGCGAATTTGGGATGTGTGTTAATTCCAGTTCCTACAGCCGTTCCACCTATGGCAAGCTCCGCCAAATGCTCTTCGGCATTTTTGACTCTTTTGACCCCATGTTTCACCATACTTGCATAACCAGAAAATTCCTGCCCTAAACGTATTGGAGTTGCATCTTGAAGGTGCGTGCGTCCAACTTTAACTATACCATCAAATTCTTTTGCCTTCTCATCCAGGGCTTCTTGCAACCCACTCAGTGCAGGCAACAAATCCCTTTCAATACCCTCAAGAGCTGCCATGTGAATACAACTTGGGATTACATCGTTGCTGGATTGCCCCATGTTGACATGGTCGTTGGGATGAACAGGTCTTTTGTCTCCAATTTTGCCTCCTAGAATCTCATTTGCCCTGTTTGCTATTATCTCGTTTGCGTTCATGTTAGTGGAGGTTCCTGAGCCAGTTTGAAAGATGTCTACCACGAACTGATTGTCAAACTCACCTTCCATGACCTCTTTTGCAGCCTTGAAAATAGCTTCTCCCAGTTTTTTATCCAAAAGGTTGAGTTCCACGTTAACCTTGGCGCAAGCCATCTTTATCATTCCCAGGGCTCGAAGGAATCCTCTTGGAAGGCGAATATCGCTTATAGGAAAATTCTCAACAGCCCTTTGTGTCTGTGCTCCCCAGTATGCATCCTTGGGGATTTTCATCTCACCCATATAATCTGTCTCGATTCTAAAACCATCTTTTTCCATTCTTTGACACCTCTTTTTCAATGATAATGCTAAATAAGTTTATCTGGTGATATATAATCCCCATATTTTTTCCCTGCCTTGATTAGCCTTCGCTTTTGCTCCTCCAATACTTCAAATATCATTTTTGGTGTATTAGAAACCTGCATTTCGTATATCTCTCTTATCCGTTCAATCTTTTCCAAACTTTCTGGAATCCTTATCATAAATTGCTTATTATAATCTTTTTGAGGATACTCTTTCTTGAGTACTTCTTCAAACAACCTTTTAAGGTCTTCATACTTTGGTATTAGACCAGTTGGTGTTTTGATATAGTCAGCTTCATCATGGACACGCAGTTCCATCCATTTATACCAGACCTTCTTATCTGTTTTCTCATTCAAGAACTTTCCCTTTTCATCTTTTAAAAAGTAATTAACTGAAAAGATAAGAGGAGGGTTTCTCAAGTCTTCACCAAAATCCAGATTGTTCTGGATATACCTACCAATGGGCACAGATAAAAAATCCAGATTTGACATGGGATTGAATTCTCTCACACCTTCCATGCCCAATGTGGCTGCTGTACTCTCAGATTCCAGTGATGCACCTTTGGTTATTATTCCGTGCAACCAGTCAAAAGATTCCTCGACAGGTACCCAAGTATCTGAATCTCTACCCCCATAAACAATTCCACCCACCAAAACGCCAGAAGGATCATCGAATTTTGGATCAAGGTTCTTCAAAAGCTTCAAATCCAGGGTAAATCTAGCATTTGGGTGTGAACAGGGTATCTCTTTGCCATCAGCGTCTTTTTTTCCAATGAACCAATTACCTGAATGATTATATCCCTCCAGAGGAATGTCCCCATCCCTTCCAATCCAGTGTACATGCTTA
This sequence comes from Candidatus Methanofastidiosia archaeon, assembly GCA_046760205.1. Classification (GTDB taxonomy): domain Archaea; phylum Methanobacteriota_B; class Thermococci; order Methanofastidiosales; family SZ-28-30; genus JBHIDS01. Next base: position 2,478 of record JBHIDS010000146.1, on the reverse strand, counting down.
TCTTTTAGAACTAATACATTGGAAAATATAATCTCACCAGGGCTTAAAAGCACCTTCCACTGCAATGGATCATCTTTTGAGTTAATACCCTGTATTATTCCAAATATCCCTTTTTCAACGTTGACTGCCCTAACTTCTCCTTTCTTTTTTCTAAGGTAAGCTATATCATCTCCAACGATGGTTTCCCCCTCCAACATGGCAGTAGAAGTTTTTCCACAGAGTGAAGGAAATGCCCCTGTAAAATAAGTTACTCTATCCTTAGGACCGTGAATTCCCATAATTAACATGTGTTCTGTCAGCCAACCTTCCTTTGCTCCTCGCTTTATTGCAAGACGCATCGCCAACTTCTTAAGTCCTATGGCATTACCGCCGTACTGGGTGTTTACGCTGTACACGATGTCATCGTTGATATCAATGTATATCCTCCGTTTATCAAGATTCTTACATACTTTTCTTTCATCAAGTTCGCCCTGAGAATGGACAAACTTAAAGAAATGAGCAGAAGAGCCTTGTCTTTTGAATTCCTCATAACCTGGTCGATAGAGAAGGTCTTCACTGTGTACCACATAACTGGAATCTGTAAGTTGGACACAGGGTATGGAAAACTCAGATTTGGTCGGTCCCAAACAGAAAAAGCGTATATAAAGTTCCTTACCTTTCATAATATCTTTTAAAATCTCATGAATTTCCTTTAACCCTTCATCCCTATCTCTCGTTGATATGGCTGAACCCGGGTCAACCTCCTTAGATACGAGAATATTGGTATGCTTTCTATCTCTGGCTTGATCGTAATAACTGTCAAAATGAACGGTATGACCTTCAATTGAAAGCTTGCTTTCCTCACCATTTTTTATCGCTGATTTTCTGATATATTCAATATCGTCGTGGGAATCAGTACAGACAAACACTTTTTCAGGGTTGCACAGTTTAACATATTTAGCGATGAATCGATGAAGTCTAGGATTATCTATCCTGACGAGTTTTTTATAATTTCTTTCACCTAATCGTCTCTGCAATATGCTCATTTGATCGTTATGGATCATTCTAAGTAAACTCCTTTCAAATAATTTAAAAGCTTGTGAAACTCTTCATGTTTAGAAACGCCAATTTTCTCCCGCTCTACTCTTTCAAATTCACTTAATAGTTCTTCTTGCTTTTCTTTTAAAAGATGCATGTCTGCCATTGGGTAAAGGATGTTATCCTCTTTATCGATGTGTTGGGTCAAAAGTGTGATGTATTTTCTCGCATTTTCAACGATTTTAGGGAAAGCTTTGCCATCACCTGTTTTATACTTGGCGACAGCCTCACTCATGCCCTTGACGTAGTCACGACCCTCGTCATGCTCTAAAAGCATTACCCCAATTGGTCCCCCTTCCTTGGGAATCCCGACCTTTTCCATTGCAGGAAAGAGTAGATCTTCCTCCTTTCCATGATGACATTTGTCTGCAAAAATCTTGATGAACTCAAGTATCTTTGAAAGGTGTTCTGGATTTATTTCCTCTCCAGATTCAAGCTTTTTGCAAATCATCTCTAAAATTCTAAGCATTAATTTTATCGCCTCATGCTCTTCTTTCAATTGTTCTGTGGGTTTCATTCTTTCACCTCCTTATCTTATTGGAAAGTTGCTTTTCTATCTCAAATATTTTTTGGTAGTCCTCAGCCGAAGGTGGACCATTTACTTCAAGTGTTCCAATGACTTCAATTTTTGTCTGCTTAAGAATTTCCAGTGCTTGTTTTACAGCTCCGCCACCCCAGCCATAAGAGCTGAGAATAGCACCATACTTTAAGGGTGGACGCAGTGCTTTTACTAGATATGATCCATATATGGCAAGTGGATGCATTCCACCCAATACTGTTGGTGTCCCGAGAACGATTGCACGTGAATCAACGAGATCTTTTGCTATCTCACCTATATCTGCTTTGGAAAGGTTGTACAAACTTACCTCAACGCCCTCGGATAGTAGCATTTCAACCATTGTTTTTATCATCGCTTCTGTAGAGTTCCACATGCTGATGTAGATAACAATTACCTTTTCCCTTGTTTCTCCAGCAGTCCATTTACGGTAAGCCTCAAGAATTCTTTCAGGGTTGTTATAAATAGGACCGTGGCTTGGTGCAATAATTCCAATCTCCAGCTCCTTTATTTTCTCAAGGGCTTTCTTACCCATATTTCTGAAGGGCATCATTATCTCTCCGAAATATCTCTTGGCGAAGGGAATTAATTCTTCAACATCCTCATCGTAGAGTCCAAAAGCAGTATGAGACCCAAAGAAATCGCAGGGGAATAGAATTTTGTTATCGACAAGATATGTGAACATGGTTTCTGGCCAGTGAAGCCAGGGGGCCTCGATAAATTTTAAGGTTTTACCGCCAAGTTCAATGATATCTCCATCTTTAACCGTTTTTATTCTTTTTTCTGGCACGTTATAGTGTACTTGCGCCATCTTTGCGCCTTTTTCTGTGGTAATGAGCCATGTT
>JBHIDS010000145.1:0-6142 GCA_046760205.1 Candidatus Methanofastidiosia archaeon | reverse complement strand
TTAATTCCCATTCAACCACACTTGGTGTACCCACAAGACCTGCAGGTGGCACAACCCTCCCCTATCTCGAGAATTCCTCCACACTCTGGACACTCTGGACACCATCCATTGAGATCACTCGAAGAATCAAGACTCAACTGCACAGAGTTTTTCTCATCTGAAATGTATCTCTGGATGGCAATCCCCATGGCATCTGGGCAGGAGAGAACAGCTCCATCCTTGGTCCAGTGAGGCTGTAAACACCTGATTCCCCTCAACTGTTTTATTATGGAATCTATGGAAACCCCTGCCCTCAGGGAGAGGGAGATCAATCTTCCCAACGCTTCAGACTGGGAAGAGAGACAACCTCCAGACTTTCCTATATGTGTGAAAACTTCACAGAGTCCCCTTTCATCCTCGTTTATGGTGACATAGAGAGAACCACAGCCTGTAGCTATCTTTACAGTGCCCCCTGTTGTCACTTCAGGCCTTGACCTTGGAGATTTCTTTTCCTTGCCAATGTTCAAAACCTGTTTCTCTCTACTTCCATCCCGATAGATGGTAACTCCCTTACACCCAAGCTCAAAGGCAAGCATAAAGACTTTCTCAACATCCTCTTTCGTGGCATCATGTGGGAAGTTCACAGTCTTTGAGACTGCATTATCTATGTACTTCTGAAAGGCTGCCTGCATTTTAACGTGCCACTCTGGAGAGATATCATGGGCAGTGACGAAGAGCTTCTGAACATCCTTTGGCACCTTCTCCAATCCCTGAACCGAACCCTTCTCTGCAATTTTTTTCATGAGCTTTTTGCTGTAGAAACCCCTCTCCCTGGCAACCTTTTCAAAGAGAGGATTCACCTCCACGAGTTTTTCATCGTCTAATATGTTTTGTCTATTATAGCAGATGGCAAAGAGAGGCTCAATACCTCCAGAACAGTTTGCAATGATACTCAAGGAACCTGTGGGAGCGATGGTGGTTAGGGCTGCATTTCTAATCTTAAACCCTTTGCCTGAGTCATAAACACTGCCTTTGAAGTTTGGAAAGACTCCCCTCTCCATAGCCAAACTTTGAGAAGCTTTTTTTGATTTTTCAGAAATGAATGGCTTTGTCAGAGTTGTATGGAATTTTGAGTTTTATGAGCATGTCGGAAAACCCCATCACTCCCAGACCTATCTTTCTGTTTCCCATGGTTATCTCCTCCATCTCTCTTACAGGAAATTGGTTCACATCGATTACGTTGTCTAAGAAGTGGATCGCAATTTTTATCACTCTCTCCAATCTTTCATAATCTATCTCAGAGCCTCTTACAAACTTTGAGAGGTTGATGGAGCCCAAGTTGCAAGACTCATAAGGCAGAAGAGGTTGTTCTCCACAGGGATTTGTGCTCTCTATCCTACCGAGCTTTGGAGTTGGGTTGTCTTTGTTCAATCTGTCTATGAAGATGATTCCAGGTTCTCCATTTCTCCATGCCATCTCCACGATTTTTTTGAAAACCTTCATGGCGTTCCGAGTTCCAGTCTTCTTACCATCTTTTGGGTTTATCAGATCATAATCCTCCCTCTTTTTCACTTTCTCCATGAATTCCTCCGTGATTCCCACAGAGATGTTGAAGTTGGTGATTTCCTCGTTCTCCTTCTTACAGGTGATGAAATCCATGATGTCTGGATGGGTAACGTTTAAAATAGCCATGTTGGCTCCCCTTCTTCTTCCACCTTGCTTTACAGCTTCAGTGGCTGCATCGAAAACCTTCATAAAGGAGATTGGACCTGAGGCTATTCCTCCAGTGGTTCTCACAACGTCGTTTTTTGGTCTCAACTTCGAGAAGGAAAAGCCAGTTCCACCTCCGCTTTTATGGATCAGAGCTGTGTTCTTTATGGCCTCAAAGATACTCTCCATTGAGTCCTCCACAGGTAAAACATAGCATGCTGAGAGTTGTTGCAGCTCGCTTCCAGCATTCATGAGTGTGGGAGAGTTGGGGAGAAACTCAAGGTTTGCCATTATCTCATAAAACTCTCTCTCCCTTCTTGAAACATCGATGTCTTTTCTGTAGAGTAGATCTGCAAAAGCTATGTTTTTTGCCACTCTCTCGAACATCTCTTCTGGAGTCTCTACAACCCTTCCATGTTCATCTCTTTTTAAATATCTCTTCTCGAGCACCGTTAAGGCATTTTTGGACAAGCCCAAAGAATTCTCTCTAAGATCTATGAATTTACCACCATAAGTATCAATCTCTGCCATACTCATTGAAAATCCTCCAATTCCTAATTAGTAGATTTTCCATCAAAGTCCGCAAGTTCTGCAAAGGATAAAGTTCCATGAAATAATTGATATACTTCTCCTTAATAAAATTTTTGGTTAGAAGATGTAAAGCTTTAGATTTGCTTAATGTTTCAACGTTCATATACACTGCCTCCGAGTTTTAAGAGTTAGTCCGTAAAAAATTTGGGGGTAGAGTATATAAGCTTTGTGCATAACAAAAAAATTATATTACAAAATTAATATTTTATTTAAACTATTTATGAGTGTTACGAAAAACTTTTAAGAAACTCTTTTAAAATTTTTCCATGAAATCTATATTTTTTACAACAGACTTTGGTCCTTCAAGTGAGTTTGTGGGAGTTTGCAAAGTGGTTTTAAAAAAACTTTCCCCAAAAACAGAGGTAATAGATTTCTGCCATGATATCCCAAGTTTTAACGTAGAACTCGGAGCAAATCTCTTGCTTTTGTGCGTGAGGTACTCCTCTTCAGGAATTCATCTGGTAATAGTGGATCCTGGGGTAGGGAATGAGAGGAAGGGTGTGGTGATAGAAACCAGAAGAGGAGATATTTTGATAGGTCCTGACAATGGAATCTTGATACATGCCTCTTTGTTTTTGGGTTTCAAGAGAGCGGTAGAGATAGAAAATCCCAAATACATGCTCCCTGAAATTTCAAAGACCTTTCATGCGAGAGACGTTTTTTCACCAGTTGCTGCCCATATCTCAAATGGTGTTGAGCTTGAAAAAATTGGAAATTTTCTTACTCTCAAAGAACTCAAAAAACCTGCCTGGAAAAAACCAAAATTCAAAGATGGAAAGTTTTATGGAAAAATTTTAAGATCTGAGAAGTTTGGAAACATTCAAACCAATATAACCTTTAATTTGATTGAAAAATTGAAGCTCGAGAGGGGAGATCTTCTAAAAATAGTAATCTCAGAAAAAGAGATTTTAGTTCCCTTCGTTGAAACCTTTTCAGATGTTTCAAAGGGAGAACTCTGTGCTCTAATGGATTCTCAAGAACTTTTGAGCATCTGTTTGAATCAGGGAAATGCTTTTCAAAAGTTAGGGATTTTAGGAGGGGAGAGAATAGTGTTGTCAATCTTTTAAAATAGTCTGGAAATGGACTGGCGGGGATTTGAACCCCGGGCCCCCTCCATGCCAAGGAGGTGCGCTTCCGGTCTGCGCCACCAGCCCTACTTCAAGTTCTCTTGCTCCATGAGTAGTGCCTCATTTTTGAGCTTCTCCCAAAGTTACAGGCAGAGCATCTCTTCTTAGAAAGGTGATAGGAATGACTCCCACACCTTCTACACCTTATGTGCGTTTTCTTATTTTTCTTTCCAAAGGAAGGAGTTCCTTTGCTCATCGAATCACCTGAAGTTTGGGGAGATCAAAATCACGTTGTCCCCTCGAACAACTACATGTCCCAATTTTCTCAAAGACTCTCCGTCCTTCATCTCCTCTGCCTCCTCCAAAACGAGATTCATGTGAATGTCATAACCTGCAAGCTTACCTCGAAACTCTTTGTTGTTCTTGAGTTCAACTATCACATTTTCACCAATTGATTTGTGAATGACGTCTAAGGGCTTTTGAGCCAACCGATCACCTCTAATATCTCAGAAGCGAAGGGTATTTAAACTTATCGGATTGAAAGAATCTAACCATGAGAGTCAGAAGAAGACATGAAATTTCCAGAAATGAACTCAAGAAACTGAAAAGAGTTGTGAGAGAAAATCTAGGAGAGGACTTCTTAGAGATTCTCAATGGAAAAAAATTTGAATTGGTCCATACTGATAGAGAACTGAACCTTTTGTTGATAGACTCTAATCCCATATTTCTCCTTGAGGGAAATGAACTTGAAACCCTCTTTCCAACCTTAAATGTATTTATGAATAAAGATTGTAGAAGGCTAAAAAACTATGTAACTGTGGACATGGGAGCTGTGGGTTTTGTCACCAATGGAGCAGATGTCATGAGACCTGGCATAGTAGATTTAGATAACGAGATAGAAAAGAATGATTTCGTGGTTATCACAGAAGAGAAGTATGGAAAACCTTTAGCTGTGGGAAGAGCTCTTTTTTCTGGAAGAGATATTCTTAAGATGAAGAAGGGAAAGGTTGTTCAAAACCTTCATTATGTAGGAGATAAGATCTGGGAGCTTGAGGTTTAAACCCCTTCCCTTTTCAAAATTCCCCTTGCAGCAAGCATTCCAGTAACTGCCGAGTAAACGATACCTCTTGAGTGTCCAGAGGCATCTCCAGCAACGTAGAGATTCTCAAGTTTTGTCTCCATGTTTTTTGAGACGACATAGGTGGTATCATAGAACTTGATCTCTGGAGCATAGAGCAACGTAGAATCTGAGGCTATGCCTTCTATCACACTGTCCAGTCTCTCCATAGCTTCTATGATGTTTTTCACTATTCTGTTTGGAAGTGCCATGGCGATGTCTCCTGGAGTAACCTCTCTAAGTGTAGGAGTGATTAAAGCCCTTGAGATTCTCTTCCATGTTGACCTCTTTCCCCTCACCAAGTCCTTGTACCTCTGAATTATCGGTTTTCCTCCACCTATTACGTTTGCAAGCCTTGCGATAGACCTTCCATACTCTGTAGTGTCTTCTACTGGATCTGTGAGCTCAATCCTACTCAGCAATGCCAAATTGGTGTTTTCTGTCCTCTCGTTCTTTCTCGCATCCCCATTCACCAAAACATACTCTTTGTGTCCCTCTACCGTGACAAAACCACATGGATTGGTGCAAAAGGTTCTAACCATATCATCATAGGTCTTGGTGTAGAATCTGAACTTTGCATCGTACATTATTTCTTCAATAGGCTCATAGAGGGTGGAGGGGAACTCTACTCTGACTCCAACATCTATTGGCCCATACTTGGTTTCTATCCCTAACTTGTAGGCCTGGCTTCGAAACCAGTAAGCTCCAGCTCTTCCAGGAGCTGCAACCAAGTACTTGGTTCTAAATTCTTTTCCATCGGTTTTCAGTATGAAGTTTTTCTTCTTCTCTATCTCTCTTATCTCGGTGTTTAGGATAAACTTTACCCCTCTTTCTTTGAGGTATCTGTAAAATTTGTCCACTATGAGCTTGGTTTTATCTGTCCCCATGTGCCTCTGTCTTCCAGCTATGAATTCTATTCCATTGCTGGATGCCTTTCTCTTTAAAAAGTTGAGAGAATCTCTGTTAACACCATAGGTTTTTTTATCTGCCCCAAATTTCAGAAAGGTTTCGTCCGTCTTTTCTATTATCTTTTGAACCTCATCAGGTGTTCTTCCAAAAGAACGGGGATCTCCTCCTATCATGTAAGTGAGATTGAGTTTTCCATCTGAGAGTAGTCCTGCACCTCCGACGCCAGAGGTCTGTCCTCTTTTTCTCTTGAGTGGTTCATCTCCTCTCTCTACAATGCAAACTGGAATCTTGCCTAAAAGCTCATAGGCTGCGAAAAGCCCTGCAGGACCTGCCCCAACTATACAAACCTTCATTTCAACCTTTTAACTCATTGAGGAGGAGTTTAAAAAGGTTTGGATTTTAAGGCTTGCTGAACTCCTCGCATCATCTCTTGAGATAAAACTCAAAGATAGCATGCTGGGTCTTCCTGCCACAAATCACCATAAGCTGTTTCTGCCCTAATCCTACAACCACCACACAGGTTTTTGTACCTGCACTCCCCACATTTTCCCTTCAAATACTTGGGCTTGTTTCTAAGCCTTTTCAAAAACTCATTAGAATTATCAAGCCAGATTTCAGAAAACTTTTTTTCCCTCACATTTCCAAGAGTCAAATGCCCCCAAAATTGGCAGGGATGGACATTGCCAAAGGAATCAACATTTGCAAGCTTTTCTCCAGCAGAACATCCTCCATGCATCTTCAAAAGCTTTTTAACTTCTTCAAACCTTTT
>JBHIDS010000144.1:0-6191 GCA_046760205.1 Candidatus Methanofastidiosia archaeon | reverse complement strand
GAAAGTGCCAACTCATCTGAAAACTCAATCCCCTGATTTGAAACTGTGATTTCATAGAGCTTTTTCAAGTCCTGCCTTGTCTTTCCAAACTCTGTCTTGAAGGCATCCTCTCTAACTGGCATTCTGTTTATCTTTTTATCAAGCCAAAAGCTCTGCCCCTCAGAAGACAATACAAACTTTACAAAGGCATTTGCAGCCTCCAACTTTTCTGTGTTTGTAACGATTGCAATTGGATCTGCATTTATTATCGATTGTCCCTGAGGAATCACATACTCTGTGTCTGGATAATCGAGCATTGCCGAGTATCCATAGAAATCTATTGTTATTGCAACTGCAACATCTCCTCTCTCAACAGCACTCAAAACATCGACAGAGGAGTAGTATATCGCTGAATTTGCAGCAATCTGGGTGAGCATTACCCAGCCTTCTTCCCATCCATACTTCTGGATAATTATCTCATAGATCCTCGTGTTTGATGTCGTGTCTGGGGCATTTCCTATTGCTGTAACAGAGGGTTCTCTGTAGAACTCTGGGGACGCCAAATCATCCCACACAACAGGCATTCTGAGGTTGTACTCTTGTAAAACTTTGTGGTTCACAGTAAAACCAAAGGAAGAGATTGCTGCAGCAACCCACATCAGTTTTCCATCTTTGTACCTCTTCATTGGAGCTCCCCCAATATCGTCTGGAATTGCATTTACCTCCTCCATCACTCCAGCATCTTTAATATCATAAAGCAAGTCAAGCTCGATCAATTGGTCAAAAAGGGTTGGTCCTCCCCCCCATGCAACATCTATTCCTCCCCTCTCTATCGCCGTTGGCCAGAGACCTGAGGCTGGCTGCATAAATTGTATATTCGTTATTCCAGCATTTCTTGCAAGTTCAGACTCTAAAAAGGCTTTTTCATAAACCTCTTGAAGTGCTGTGTCGTGCCTTGTGAGAACTGTCAACGTTATTCCTTTCATCCTCTTTTCTTGTGAGATACAACCCAAAAACATGCTCAAGAGAATTACCGCTGTCAGAAGGGTTTTTCTTCTACTTGCCATTTGATCACCTGGTCTTATTCTTTTTAGACCTTTAAATAATTTTGCTTCAGTTAAGTTTAAAAAGTAAAAAACATAGGGGTAACGAGGTGTTTGAATGAGAGGTAGTAAAAAGGTGTTCTTGGGAATTCTGGTCGTAAGTCTTGTCCTTCCAGTGTTTTTTGTGGCTGCACAACAAACAAAAGCCGTGATCGATGTTTCCCACAATGAAAAGGCTGCACCTTCTCTCGAAAAGCTAAAAAATGAGTTGGAGGCAGGGGGATACTCAGTTCAAATGGCAGACTCTGAAATAACATCTTCTGTATTAAGTGGTGCTCAAATGCTCTTTGTCCCAGCTATCTGGACACCATACACCACCCAAGAGCTAAATGCTGTAAAAACATGGCTTGACGAAGGAGGAAAGGCAATCTGGGTTGCAACTGACAGTGACTATGGCGGACATGATGAGCCATCTACTAATGCAAATGTCCTTCTAGGACACATTGGATCCTCTTTGAGGGTTGAACCAACAAGTGTTGAGGATCCTGAGGTAAATGATGGCAAACCCTACAGAGTTATGGCAAATGCTCCAAATCCAGACACAGAACTGACAGCCAATGTAAAGCACGTTGTTTTCCATGGTCCAACATGCCTTTTTGGTGTGAAGGAAGGAAATCCTGTGGCTTTGGAGACAGAGAGCCTTGAGAACGTGGTTTGGGTTATGAAGACCAGCCCCAATGGTGTGATAACCGATGCCAGTCTTGAAATGCCAAAGGCTCATGAAAATGGTCAGAAGGGCAGCTTTGTGATGATGGCTGTGGAGATGTATGCAGGAGCTGCAGGGAGTAGTAAAATAGTTGTTTCTGGAGAGGCAATCTTTACAACCTACAAAAACATGTTTGATACAGAATCTGAACATGGACAACCAGTACAGGGAGAATTCTTGGTGAAAAACACGATAGCATGGATGTCTACGGTGGAAGAAAAGAAAGCTGCCGGAGTTTCTATTTGGATTACTCTTGCAGTAATTGCAATTGGATACCTCCTGAAGAAGAAGTAATCTTTTTGCAGAAGTTTTTACTTCTGCTTTTTTTCAGAGGGATGAGATGATAGAGGTAAAGTTAAGAAATGTAACAAAAACCTTTGGAGAGATAAAAGCAGTTGATTGCGTAGACATCAAAATAGAAAATGGAGAACTTTTTACTCTTTTGGGTCCCTCGGCTTGTGGTAAAACAACGATATTGAGATTAATTGCAGGTTTTTATATCCCAGATGAGGGGAAGATTTTTTTTGATGAACATGATGTTACAGACCTTCCTCCAAATGAGAGGGAAACCGGAATGGTCTTTCAAAACTATGCCCTATGGCCTCACATGAATGTCTTTGAAAACATCGCCTATGGTTTGAAGGTGAGAAAGCTTCCAGCAGAAGAGATAAAAAAGAGGGTGAAAGATGTTTTAAAGCTTACCCATCTTGCAGGGTTTGAGAAGAGACAGCCCCACCAGCTTTCAGGGGGACAGCAGCAAAGAATTGCCCTTGCAAGGGCGCTTGTCATAAGACCAAAGGTTTTGCTCTTGGACGAACCCCTATCAAATCTTGATGCAAAGCTCCGAATTGAGATGAGAAATGAGATATCAAGAATACAGAAGAGATTGGGCATTACAACGATCTATGTAACGCATGATCAGGAAGAGGCGTTGAGTATCTCAGACAGGCTTGCTGTCATGAATTTGGGAAAGATTCAACAGATAGGAAGTCCTCTTAAAATATATTCCTCCCCCTCTAACCTCTTTGTTGCAGATTTTATAGGAGAGTGCAATTTGGTGGAGGGAGAGATTTGTGGCAGGAATGATTTTTTGGAGATAGAAACAGAGCTTGGAACTAAATTTTTTGGAGTGTCTCTAAAAAACCTCAACTCAAAAAGGGTTTTCTGTGCCATAAGACCAGAAAATATCGTTTTGGCAAGGCCTAAAGAAAAATACAACTCTTTTAGTGGTAACGTTGTGGCAAGTCAATACTTTGGAAAGGTAAACAGGCTTTTTGTAAAAGTTAAAAACAAAACGATAATAGTCGATGCAGATCCTCTAAAAACCATAGACCTTTTAAGAAAAACCATAAATCTGTACGTTGAGGCAAAGGAAACCCTCGTGATAGGTGGTTAGGATGAAGTACAAGATTTTGATATTAATTCTGTTTTTGTCATCTCTTCGAGCCACTCCTCAGCCTAGGATTTTGATAGATGAGGCCCATGGAGCAAGCATGTATGTTCCAGGAGAGATATCTATTTTGGGAGCAATTCTTAAATCTCAAGGATTTTACCTTGAGCCATTATATGGTGGAGAGATAACTGATGAAGTTTTAAGAAAGTATGATATTTATGTTTTGATGTTTCCTCAAATTCCTCTAACAGAGAAAGAAAAGAATGCAATATATGAATTTGTCAAAAACGGTGGAAAAGCTGTATTTGTAGGAAATTCTCCCTTCCAATTTTCAAATGAAAATCTGAATAACGTAACAGAGCACTTTGGAGTTTCGTTTGGAGATGAAAAGAGGGCTCTTTTAAAAAAGGAAAATTTCAACCACAAAATTTTTGAATATGTTTCAGAAATTGAGATGTGGGGATGCAGGTTGGAGATTGCTTCCGATGTTGAGGTAATTGCACAAGTTGATGGTCTGCCTCTGATTGCAATAAAAAACTATGGAAAGGGAGAGGTTGTTTTTTTGGGAGACAAAGAACCTCTTGAAAACCTTAAAAGAGACCATGAACAATTTATGTTCAACCTCTTCTCATACCTTGCAGAAAGAGAAATAGAAAGAATAAAAATCCAGTATCCAATCGTTGTTTCAACTGGAGAAGGAGAATATGGGGATTACAACATGTATGTTGGAACAATCCACAACCACACAAAGTACAGTGGAGATTCCTTTGTGGAGCCAGGGGATCTTGTTTTGAAGGCAATTGAGTTAGACTATGATTTTCTCGCAATAACAGATCATGAAAGTGTTGAGGGTTCTTTTGAGGCAATTGAATTTGTCAGAGAAAAAAATCTTCAAATCTTGATAATTCCGGGAGATGAGGACACTTCACTGTATGGACATGTTTTGGCTTTGAATGTTAAAAAAGACAATCCGGATTCAATACCTGTTAAAGAGTTTGTAGACAACATCCATAATCAGGGAGGAATAGCTATCCTTGCTCACCCCTCTCTTTATCCAGAGAGCTGGAGGGAGTTTGAGGAGAATAAAGAGGGTTTTGATGGTTATGAAATTTTGGATGCAGGGTACTTTGGTGGGGAAGGGAGTTATGCCTATGCCAATGCCTTTATTGGAGGAACAGATGCCCATGTCCTTGAATCTTTGGGAAGGGTTAGGGTTTTCATCTTTGCAGAAGAGTTGGATGTAGAAAGCTTTCTCCAAGCGATTCTTGAAAGAAGACTCGTGATTTACGATCCAAATCAAAATCTCTTGATAGGAGAAGATGTTTGGACAGAAGAAGTTTTGAAGAGAGAGGAGAGAGCTAAAGAACTTCTTGAAAGTGTTGATGTGCCAAAAGCAGGTTCAGCAGAATACATGTATCAAAGGGCAAAAAAAAGTTTTGAAAACAAGAATTTTTTGTTAACAGAAAAAATCCTTGAAAATTTATCCCTCTCATCGAAAATCAAAGTTGAAATATTGGAAAGAAAGCTCGTAAAGGGAGAGGAAAATGAGATTCAAATTTTGATAGAGAATTTGGGGGATGAAGAAATAGTTGCAAAAATTTTTGCATACGGAGAAAACCTTACCTTTTACATCTCCGATGAATTTGAAATTTCAAAAAACCAAACAGTGATACAGACGATAAAAATAACACCAGAGAGAACTGGAGAAAGGTATTTGAAAATAGATTTGCTATCCCAAATCCCTATTGCTGGATTGAGGGAGAAGATTTACGTTGAAGAAAGAGTAGTTGAGAAGGAGCCTGAAAAGAAAGTAGGAACTGCAATAACGATTTTTGTTTTAATAGCCGTTGTTTTCATAATGAAAAAGTTTTCTTAATGGTCACTTTTTCCCAAAACCTTAATTATGGGTGACCACATACAGAGTACGTTGAGGTGATATAATGAATGGTGAAAAAAAAGAAGCAGAAGAAGTGAGAGAGATATTGGAAGTCGTTGGAGACAAGCTTCCCCAGCTTCTAAACGATCTCTCAGATTCCCTGCCAAAGCTTCTAAGTGCCTTGAGGGATTCTGTTTACTCTGAGGAAGCAGCAAGAAACATGGCAAAGTCCATTGCAGTCTTCTATCAAGAGTTGAAAGAATCAGAACTCCCAGACGAGATGGCTTTGAAAATGACCAAAGACTATGCAGAGAACCTGGACTTCACCAAGTATTTCAAGGGAGGTCACAAAGAGTTGAAGTTCAAGTTGGAAAAGGATGAAGATGAGTGTTGAATTCAGGAAATTGGGTCTTTTGGATAAGATCAAGCTTGGATGTCAGTTAGTAATTCACTCTTTGCGCTTCATCCTTTCCTTTTCAGGTTTTTTGCTTACAAGTTGGAGAGAGAAGAGAAGGGCAAGAAAGAGCTTTGAGAAGACTTTGAGAAAGGGAGGATTGCCTTCGGAGTTGGCAAGAGAGCTTTCAAGAAGTTATGAGATAAAGTTGAGGGATTTCATGAGGCGAGGAGATGGACACTCTTGAGGAGGTATCGAGAAAGCTTGATATTTTGATAGAGAAGATGGAGATTTTAGAAAAGGCTTTGAAGATGCAAGACTCTCCTGTGCTTTCCACCCTTCTAAAGGGAATGAAGCTTGAGACTGACCTTGCCTCAAACATTTTGAAAGGCTATGATAGATTTGAGAGATTCAGAAAGTACACAAAAGATGATATATCTCTTGCAATTTTAAGAATTTTGATGAGATATGATGCTCTAAACATTTTACAAATAACCAAAAAAGTGAGGGTTCTCCGGGGGAGGGCATCAAGGAGGATAGTGAGAAGGAAGTTGGAGGATTTGAAGGAGAGGGGCTTAGTGGTAGAGGAGGAGGACAAGAGGAGAAGGATTTTTAGAATAAAAGAAGGTGCTTTGTTGCGCAATTCCAATCGAAAAATTCATTAAAAAATGCAATATATTTTATAAATTTTTTTATAATTTGATTCCAAAACCATGAAAAGATAACTTTTATATACGTTA
>JBHIDS010000143.1:0-6266 GCA_046760205.1 Candidatus Methanofastidiosia archaeon | reverse complement strand
ACTCAACCACATCGCCCACATTGACAGTCTGGTCAGGACCTGCCTCTGCCTGAGGAGGAAGGTTTTGCTCTGCAAGCACGTGCACCACAAGGGTATCCTCTCCTGTAGCTCCATCGTCATCTGTCACAGTTAGGGTTACGGTAAAGTCTCCCTCAACATCGTAGGTGTGCGTTGTAGAAACACCAGAGGCATTAAAACCATCCCCAAAGTCCCATTCGTATGAAACTATCACTCCATCTGAATCTGAGGATGCAGAGCCATCGAACTCAACCACATCGCCCACATTGACAGTCTGGTCAGGACCTGCCTCTGCCTGAGGGGGGGAGTTTGGTATGGTGACTGTAGGACCATCTCCCCCCACAGGTTGTGCTGAGTCAATACCATCAGAAGCATTGAATTCGTAGATATGAGAACCCTCAGAGA
This sequence comes from Candidatus Methanofastidiosia archaeon, assembly GCA_046760205.1. Taxonomy (GTDB): domain Archaea; phylum Methanobacteriota_B; class Thermococci; order Methanofastidiosales; family SZ-28-30; genus JBHIDS01. The sequence continues at coordinate 5,843 of JBHIDS010000143.1, read as the reverse complement.
GGGTTGCAGTAAACTCATAGAGCTCCCCATTGGTGAAGTCTGAATCCCCTCCAACTGCAGGGCTCATGTTGAAGTCTGAAGTTCCATCTATGGTGAGGGTAACCGAAAAGGGGGGATCGTTATCTGCATCTGTGTATACCACATAGTAGGTGAAAATAGTTGAGGTATCCCCCTCTTGAGGAGTTACACCCCAATTCGTTAGAGTAGGGGCACTGTTTTGAGCAAGAACGATACTTGAAAAGAGCATCGAGAAAATAACAAAAATTCCTATCCTTTGAGTTTTATTCATAAAATCACCTCATCCAAGTTCATCTACATCATCCTCTATTTCTTGGAGAATGTAATCTGCCCTCTCCAGGATTTTAAGGCACAAGATATAATTTCCTTCATCATAATAATCTTCTACTCTAGTAAGAAGTGAGTCAAAAATCCCAAGTTTTTCTCTGATAGAATCTGTATCTACTCCCTTTCTTTCCAATTCCAAAAGCCTATTTTCCAACTTTCCTCTTCTCTCTCTAAGCTCCAAGAGCTTCTCAAAGCAAACTCTTCTCAAATCCCTCTGCTCATTTGAAGAAATAACCGTAAATCTCTCAAACCCAAACCTCTTAAGCCTATTTAAAAAATTCTGAAGTTGGTCAGGATCTGAGATGAACAGAGGAAGATTCTTTGAGATAGCTTGCCTTACCCCTCTCTCCATGCTCCTCTTGGTCATATCTGTCACCACAACAGCCTCCTTTTGGTTAAAGTAACCTTTAAAGTAGAGGTAAACACCCATACTTGTCTCTACTCGATCTTTACCTGCAACCCTTGTAACCTCAAAACCATGCCTTTTAAGGTTCTCCTCCATCTCTTTTACAACAGCTGCTTCTCCTCCGATGATGATGATTCTATCTGGAGCAACCTTTAAGATGGACTCAATTATCTCCTCATCATACATACCCCATGAAACCTTTACAACGGTAGCTCCCATGGCTGCAGAGAGCACCTCTGCAAGGGCTGAATCTGCTATGTTGTCTGAAACGAGTATCAGTCTGCCTTGTGAGCTTACAGAGGGCATGAGCATCAACAACATTAAGACTATAATCGTTTTTTCATGCATGCGTTTCCTAAAAAGCTTCCCATATATAAGCTTTTCCCTATAAAAAGTTTCCAATTGTATTCTTTTTAGAAAATAGTAAATATTTTCTGGTTTAATATCCAATATAATAGTTTCCTATAGTTTTCTAATGTTCTAAAGAGATTGATATTTAATCTATTTTTGGAGACTTTCAAAATATCTTTTAAATCATAAATCGGGGGGTATTTTCTAAATTTTTTAGAGGAAAAAGCTCTATTTTTCCTTTACACAATTTCTACATCTCTCGGAAATCCAGCATCCTGTGTCTATCCATGCAAAACTTCTCACCTCAAAGCATGCCCATCTCCCACACTCACACCTTCTCATCTTGACTATTCCCTCCTTGTAGAACTTTCCACAAATATCACAGTGCACTCCCCCCTCAGGTGCCTTTCTTGAAAAAACTCTCCTACACCAAGAACACTGAACTTCCTTCATCTCGGAAACCGCTCCCTTCTTTGGAATCAGAGGATACTCCCTTTTGCAGTATGGGCAAGAAACTATCTGAGGTTGCATAAATGGAATCTCGCCTTGAGTTTATAAAACTAAGGATGCCAAACTTTAAATTCATTTGGCTTGATTAAAAGTGGTGAGTCTTTGTATCTAAGCAGAAGAGATGAGAAAACTCTGGAAGGCGAGTTTGGCAAAGGAAACCAGAAGGCCATGGAGATTCTCTTGGCTCTGGGAGAGATCTATGGTGCAGATAGACTCATAGAGATAAAATCTGCCCAGCTCTCTGGAGTATCTTACAAAACCATGGGAGAGTACGGCTTGGAATTCTTAGAGGAGTTTTCAAGGGAATGTAAGGTTAAGATAAAAACCTTTCTAAATCCCTGTGGAATGGATCGTGTCCGCTGGAGGGAGATGGGAATTGATGAAGAGTTTGCAAAAAAACAGCGTAGGCTCATAAATGCATACCTTCAAATGGGCGTTGAGCCTACCTTAACCTGTACCCCCTACTACTTCTACGAGCCTGAATTTAAAGAGCACCTTGCCTGGGCAGAGTCTTCTGCCGTGATATATGTAAACTCCATCTTCGGTGCCAGAACCAACAGAGAGGCAGGTCCCTCTGCCCTCGCAGCTGCTGTGATTGGAAAGACTCCGAACTATGGGTTACACCTTAAAGAAAATAGGAAAGCTCAAATTTTGGTTGAGGTGAAAACCAAACTCAAGGGTTCCGATTTTGGAGCTCTTGGATACCTCGTTGGAAGAGAGATAGGTTCAAAGATTCCCTACTTTAAAGGTTTTAGAGCTAAGAAAGATGAACTCAAGGCGCTGGGAGCAGCTTTGGCAGCATCTGGAGCAGTTCCCATGTTTCACTTGGAGAGAACTACCCCTGAGTGGAGAAAGGCAATTTCAGATGTTGAAGTTCTAAAAATAGAGAGAGATGAGATAGAGAGTGTCTACAGGGAATTGAACACAGCCTCTGATGCAGAGCTCATCGCCCTTGGTTGTCCCCATTGTTCTTTGAAGGAGATTAAGAAGATTGCAGAGATTTTAGATGAAAGGAAAAATTTTGAAAAGGAACTATGGGTCTGTACCTCTAAATTCATACATGAGAAAGCCAAAGAGCTTGGATATGTTGACATCATAGAGAGGTTTGGAGTGGTCTTGTGTGATACCTGTATGGTGGTTTCTCCTATAGAAGGTAAATTTAAATCGACAGGAGTAAACTCTGGAAAGGCTGCCTGTTATCTTCCATCTTTTTCTAAACAGAAAGTGGTTTTTGGAGAAATCAAAAAACTCTTGGGTGAGAAAATATGATTTTGAAAGGCAGAAAAATCTCGAAAGGTGAAGCCCAAGGTTATGTCCTAAGAATAGATGCCCTCTCCTTTCTTGGAGGAGTGGATTTGAAGGGAAAAATCATAGATGAGAAAAACTCTGGCTTTGGAAAAAATATTCAAGGCAAGATTCTGGTTTTTCCACATGGCAAGGGCTCGACTGTTGGGTCATACGTCCTCTATGGACTTAAAAGGAGAGGATTTGCTCCAAAAGCCATAGTAAATGAGGAGTCAGAGCCTATCGTGGCTGTGGGAGCGATAATCTCTGAGATTCCAATGGTGGATAAGATAGATATCTCAAAACTCAAAGAGGAAGATAAGATTTTGGTGGATGCAGATGAAGCGTTGGTTGAAAGACTTTAAGAATTGTAAGCTCTGCTGTTGGAAGTGTGATGTAGATAGGTTGAATGGAGAGATAGGGGTGTGTGGAATAACCCTTCCCATGGTTGCTCAATCCTGCCTTCACCCTGCCCCTCCTGCATCCTTTGATGCCTTTCTCGTTGGATGTAACTTCAGATGTTCTGGATGCCAGAACTATACGATATCGACATATCCCGAAAATCCAAACTCAGACTCAGCTGAGTTCATAGAACCTTTTAAATGGGCAGAGCTGGCTTTTCGAAAGCTCTCTTCTATCGAGGCAAAGCTCATGGGAGCAGATAGGATGTTTTTTACAGGAGGAGAGCCCACCTGTCATCTTCCTTGGATCGAGGAAGTTGTAAGACATACAAATCTAAAGGTAAACTTTGATACCAATGGTTTTATGACCCGTAAATCTTTAAAGAGGGTTTTGAGCATCACAACTTCTATTACCTATGACCTAAAGGCCTTTAGAGATAAAACCCACAGAATTTTGACAGGAGCACCTGTAGAGCCTGTCCTTTCAAATGCAGAGTACATCCTAAAATATGGAAAAGAAAAGCTCTATGAATTTCGGGTTTTGGTCGTTGAAGGAGTTGTAGAAAAAGAGGTTTCAGAGCTCGTTGAATGGTTGGCATCCATAGATGAAGATGTAAAAGTTTGCTTTCTCGCCTTCAGACCCAACTTCGTCCTAGATAGGTACTTTGGAGCCTCTCAAAAGGTTATGAGGGAGGTTTTAAAGGTTGCTCAAAAAAAGCTTTTAAATGTAAGCATAAGTGGGTTTCCTGGAATCTCTGGTCATGTTCCCTTTGATGTTTTAAAGCTATATGAAAGGTTAAAGCTCAAAGAAGATGCAAAGCTCATCTCTGCCTTCAATCTAAATGCAGGTTGCGTGATGCCCATTAGAAATTGTGGGGTTTGCAAAATGATGCTGGATTGCAAACTCAAAAGATTCGCTCCAAAAAGGAGGACTTAGGTTTTATCACCCATCTCCCTCAAGCTTCCAACCACCTCTTTTAGAACATCCACACAGTAGTCTATCTCCTCCTTGGTGTTGAACCTTGAGAGAGTAAGCCTCAGAGATCCAGAGAGGAGCTCAGACTTCAATCCTATTGCCTCGAGAACATGGCTTGGTTTTGTATCCCTCGAAGAACAGGCAGAGCCAGTGGAGGTTGCAATGCCTTTGAGATTTAGATGGAAAAGCACCGCCTCGCCCTCAACTCCTTCAAAGGAAAAGTTTGCATTGTTGCACAGTCTTTTATCCATTGCACCATTTAAATGAGTATTTGGAATTTCCTCTAAAACTCTCGAGATCAACCTGTCCCATAACTCTTTCATGTAGTCTATGTGAGCTTTGCTGCAGAGAGATACAGCCTTTGCAAACCCAACTATTCCTGAAACATTCTCTGTTCCAGCCCTCAGTTCAAACTCGTGTCCTCCCCCATCAGAGAGTTTCTCTATCATGGTTCCCTCTCTGATGTACAAGGCTCCAACTCCTTTTGGACCATGAATCTTGTGAGAGCTCATGGAAATCAAATCAACTTTTACTCTCTCAACATCTATGGGAACCTTTGTAAAGCTCTGCACTGCATCGGTGTGAAAGACAATCCCTTTTTCACAACAGATTTTTCCAATCTCTGATATTTCTTGTATCGTTCCAATCTCGTTGTTGGCATGCATTATGGAGACTAGGATGGTCTCTCTTGAAATGCAGGATTCCAACTCCTCAATGTTCACAAAACCCTTCTCATCCACATCAAGGTATGTAATCTCAAAACCTTTCCTCTCCAAAGCCTTACAGCTTCTGAGCACCGCTGGGTGCTCTATCTTTGAGGTTATGATGTGTCCCTTTCCATGATGAAAGGCAATCCCTTTTATAGCCAGGTTGTCAGATTCAGTTCCTCCGGAGGTGAAGATGATCTCTGAGGGCTTTGCATTCAGAGCCTTCGCTACGATTTTCCTAGAGTTCTCCAAGGCTTTTTTCGCTTCCTCACCCCAAGAGTGTAGGGAAGATGCATTCCCAAAATTTTTTGTAAAATAAGAAAGCATCGTCTTTACGACTTTGGGGTCTGTCATGGTGGTAGCACCATTGTCTAAGTAAACCTTCATTATATCACATCAAATGAAAAGAGTGATGTCTGACTCTCTAGCTTCATTCAGATAAGTTCCAACAGCTCCAAACTCGTCTGCAATCCCTTCCTCCAGGTCTTCTTTGGAGATTCCCATTATATCTCTGGTCATGTCGCAGGCTATTATCCTTCCTCCAAGGGCTTTGTAGTCCTTTAAGAGTCCATCCAAAGACCTCACGTTTGACTTTCTCATTCTGCTCTGCATCATCCTTTTGCCAAGACCAAGAAAGTTCATCCTGGAAAGTCCTCCCTTGTTCAAGCCTCCCTTCTGTAACCTGGAAAGTCCCCAGAAGGTGAAGTACATTGAAACCTCCATTCCCATGGAGAGTGCTCCAGTTCCTATGATGAAAGCACTGTAGAGCTTGTCCATATCTCCACTCGCAACTATAAGGGTGACCTTTTTCATCTAATCACCTCTTTTTAATAAGGATGTGCCAGAGATTTCCCTCCTCTCTG
>JBHIDS010000142.1:0-6269 GCA_046760205.1 Candidatus Methanofastidiosia archaeon | reverse complement strand
CAGATTGGGGATTTACAGTAGTTAATCCCTCAATTTGGATAGGAGAGCCCAACATTGTTGTGACTTTGGCTTCCCCTGCAGACATGCTAATCACAAATTCCCAAGGTCAGAGATTGGGATATGTTAACGGTGAATTTGTCCAAGAAATCTCAGAATCTTACATAAACTCTTTGGATGAAGGATTCTCCTTTGAAATCGGCAGGTTAGTCTTCAAAAGTTCACACTTGATGATGATATTGCTAATTAACTAGAAGATGAGAATTCTCCAAATTCTTGCTTTTTTACCATTTCCAAGGATAAAGTATATAAAGGAAAACCTGTATAGGCAGTGGAATGATCCGAAGTAGAGCATTCCATCATCACCTTTGGTACTGGTTTAGATTCCATGAGGGAAAGTTGCACCTTTCGTCTTGTGGGTTTAAACCAGTACTATTTGATTTTTTTCACTCCATTCTACGAGGTGAGATTCCAAAAAACTTTCATATTCCACCGAGAGCCTCTCACATGAGAGAACCTAGAATCTTTTCAAGGAGAGTTAGACACCCCCTATCAGAGCTTGCAGAGGTTGCAAAAAGATACTATCTATCTTATAAAAATCCTCATGAAAGAGTTGAGAACTTTCTTTTAAGAAACGAGAAAAGAACCATTGCAATAGAGGTGCCAGTCTGGTTTTTGACCGATGAACCTTTCTCTGGGCTCACTGGACACATAGACATTCTAAGACTTACAGATAGAATAGAGATATGGGACTACAAGCCTCAAGCAGACAGAAAAAAGTTTGCCTCTTCACAACTCTTCTGGTACGCCCAGATGCTCGCAAGGAGGCTCGAGCTTGAAATAGAGAACTTTCGGTGCTTTTACTTTGATGAGAAAAAAACCTATTTTTTTGAGTTTTGAACTAAGAATACCTTTCAAGAATCTTTCTGGTCTTCAAGGCATCCTCGTATGAGTAGGTTTCTATGATCATCTCATTTTTAAACTCTCTCAGCCATTTCAACATTCCTTCGGAGTTTATGCTCCCATCTCCAAGAGCAATGTGCTCATCAGACTCTCCATGATTGTCATGCAGATGGATTACTGCAATCTCTTCCTCAAGAGAAAAAAACCTGAAAGGATCTGCGTTTATGTTGGCATGTCCGATGTCCAGGGTGAATTTAAGACATTCAGAAGAAACTGCCTCAAGCATCTCGCAGATTTCAAAAGGTTCCTTCATCAAGAGAAAATCAAACTGATAGCTTGGCATGTTCTCAAGTCCCAAAGCAAGGGAGAATTCCTCTGCATATTTTGAAAGTTCTTTGAAGGATGCAAGATGTACCTCAAAAACCTTTTTAGGGTAATTTAAGGATTGAGGGGAGAATCTTCCAGGGTGTAGAGTCACCACCTTAGCTTGAAGATGACTCGAAATCTCAAGACACTCCTTCAATTGATTCAAGGACTCTCTTCTTATTCTTTCATTGAAAGAGGCGATATTTAAATCAGAAAATGGGGCATGCACACTCAATGAAAGTTTAAAGGATTCTAAAGTATCAGAAAGGCTTTTGCTCAAAACCTCGCCCTCATCTATGATCTCAATAAATCTGAAGTCCTTCGAAAGGATTTCAAGAATCTCCCTTAAATCTTGACCAAAAAAGCTCAGAGTGGAAGTTCCTATCATGAACAGTGTAAAAGTTTTTGTTTAAAAGATTAATGGAGGATAGTCATTGTCCCAATCGTATGTCCAAATCCCAAAGAGAATCCCATCAGTCTCTAAGGTATTCTGTCCCAAAGAGAATCTGATGAATACATTAACTTTAAAAGGGTCTCCTTCCTTCATGTTTCCGCCCTCAAACTCGTATATCATCGAAAACTCCTCGCTTTTTCCTATCTCTGCTAGGGGAGTGAGAATGACTTCTCCTTCTTCTATCACTATTCCTCCCCCCCTGTTCAACGAGCAGTTGAACTTCTGGCTTCCTATCTCTATTAAAGCTTGCTGAACTTCGATGGACTCAGGAAGGTTGTTGATCAACCCTAAATAGAACAAGGTTTTGCCTTGATAGTTGGTCATGGCTCTCCAGAAAACTACTTTAAACTCCACCAGCCCCAAGTATCCAAGCTCGAGCTCTTCTGGAATTATACCTGGAACCAACCTTGAAAATGGACTCTTGGGAGGGGTCTCAAAGGACTCGCCTTTTATGGTTGAAAGAATCTCAAAAAGAGCCTCCGGAATCTCTCCAGATTGATGGAGGTAGAGTTTCTCTCCCCTTATGACGTTCCATGGGAGGTTTAGATGGCAGTTAGAAGTCGCTTTTAGAATTACCCTCTCAGAGTCGTTGTAGAGAATCTCTACCAGATAATTTGGAAAGTCGTCTGTTCTTGCAAAACAAGACTGTAAACGCTCAGATTCTGAAACCAGAGAAAGACTCTCTGAAAGCTGAGTTATCAACTCCTCAGGAACTACTACTCCATCAAGGCTTTCATATATGGAATCCTTTAACCTAACTTCCCAAAATTCCGCTTTCTCAGACCCCAAACCTGTCCAGTGATAGTTGATCTTGACCCTCTGAATTCTTTTCTCTTTTGGAGGCATCTCTTCTTTCTCTTCTATGGGAGGTTGCTCTTTTGGCGGCTCAACTACTTCTCTTTCAAAGAGCTGCAATAGGGTAGGGGCATTCTCTCTCGCTGCCCTCTCAGTTAACTCACGATCATAACCTGCAAAGATGACTATCTTCTGATCAAAGGACCAGATATTTTCTTTTAAAAACATCTCAGAGGCTTCCTTTCTCAAAAGTCTGTCCTTTTCTGGTATGGAGAGCAGTAGAGATACTATCTCCCCAATTCCCTCTTGAGCCTTGTGACCTCCGAGGATTATTATGTACTTTGAGTCCTTTAGAGCTTTAAACTCTTTTGCAGAAATGATAGAAAAGTTAAAATCATTCTCTGAAAGAAATGAGGATAGAAAGAGGGCTGTATCCATGTCTGCAGAGTTTGTAAGGATCAGATAGGTTTCCTCAAGGCTTCTTACTTCAATATTGCTTACTAACAACAGTAGGCAAAGTGTCAATGTCTTTTTCATTATTAATATTTAATAGCAATACTCCTATAAATACTTTTTGGTTGCTTTTAGAATCTTTGGGTCTTTTGATCTTTGCGAGATGCCAAATCAACCCACAAACTTGTAGGTTATCCTGTCTCCTTCGAGTTCTTGAGGCTTTAGGACCATCTTCATTCCGATTTTGAGCTTTGAGGGAGTTGTGATGAGGTGAGCTAAAAGTTTCTTTCCATTCTCGAATTCACCAATTGCAACTATATAGGGAGCCATCTTTGTCATACTCTCTGGAGCAAAGTGGATTATGGTGTAGGTCACGAGTTCTGCCTCAGGGCTCATCTCGATCCACTCCATCTCAGAGGAGTTACAGTGAGGACAGTCAAGTCTTGGGGGAAGATGAATCTCACCACACTTCTTGCATTTCGTGGTGGTTAGCTTTCCAGAAGAGAGGTTTTGAACGAATTTCTGCACTTCCTCTGTTTCGTTTATCCAAGAGACGTATCCAAACTTCAAAAAATCACCTCTGATAGATGTGCACGTTGACGTACTGTCCACTCTGACCCACATTGTGAGAGAGTCCTATCTCTGCCCCCTCCACTTGCCTCTTTGAAGCTTCTCCTAAAAGCTGCTTTGTAATCTCAACTGCCATGGATACACCTGTGGCAGCTATGGGATGTCCCTTGGACTTTAGGCCTCCATCTACGTTAACTGGAGTTTTTCCTCCTATGTAGGATTGTTCCTCCTCTACGAACTTTCCCCCCTCCCCTTTTTTGCAGAACCCAAGATCCTCGTAAGCCATTATCTCTGCTATGGTGAAGCAATCATGGACATCTGCCACATCTATGTCCTTTTCACTGCAACCTGCCATCTTGTAAGCTTGCCTCGCAGCTCTGGTAGCACTTGGAAGTCCCACCAAGCTCTCCCTTTCAGAAACCAGCATGGACTCAGAACCTGCCCCAATGCCTGTTATATAAACCACATCCTCAAATTCTCTGCACCTCTCTTCAGATGCAAGAATCACAGCCGCTGCACCGTCAGAGATCAAAGAGCAGTCATAGAGCCCCAATGGATAGGCTATCTGCACTGCATTTACAGCTTCCTCCAAGGTTATTTCCTTTCTAAGATGAGCGTATTCGTTGAGGTTTCCGTAGTGGTGGTTCTTCACTCCCACCATTGCAAGCTGTTCTCTTGTGGTTCCAAACTCGAACATATGTCTTGTTGCAAAGAGGGCGTAAAAACCTGGAAAAGAGACTCCGAAGGGATACTCCCACTTGGTATCTCCAGCTCGAGCCATGAGTTCTGTGGCTCTGGCAGAGGAAACGTTGTTCATCTTCTCAACGCCAATCACCAAAACTAGCTCATGAATTCCTGAGGATATCAGTCCATAGGCCGCTCTTATAGCCATGCTCCCTGTGGTACAGGCAGCCTCCACCCTTAAGGTGGGCTTTGGACTCATTCCAACGTAGTCTGATATGGCAGCTGCTGGAGAACCTTGCTGGGCAAACTCCTCTCCAGCCACCCCAACGACAGTGGCATCTATCTCTTTCTGTGTTATACCTGCAAACTCAAGACAAGGCATCACTGCCTCAAAGGCAAGTTCTCTTATAGTTGAATCCAATCTCTTGCCAAACTTGGCATGTCCGATACCCACAATTCCAATCTTCTTTACCATGTTATCATCTCTTGTTAGAGTCATTTTATGCTTAAAAAGTTATGCTTTACATTTGAAAAGTTACCTCTCTTCAAAATTTCCATTTTCAATATTGTGTTAATCAAATTTTGATATATTAAAGTTTGCAGTTATAACCACAAACTTTTTAAAGAAGTTTGTAGTTGTTAATAACATGGAAATCGAAATTTTGAAACATGTGATAGAAGATCAAAGAAATGAAGTAGAAAAAAAGTTCAAAGAAGAGAAAATCGTGGAAAGAGAAAATATAAATTATGTAAACAAGTTTTTGAAATACCCAAACATAGTTGCTATCCTTGGTGTTAGAAGAGGAGGAAAAACAATATTTTCATTACTTCTGTCAAAGAAAGTTAAAGAAAACGTTTCTTATATAAATTTTGATGACGAGAGACTCATAGGAATTAAAACAGAAGATCTTAATAAGATACTACAAGCTTTTTATGAACTCTATGGAGATGTAAAAATAATAATTCTTGATGAAGTTCAAAACGTAAAAGGATGGGAGCTTTTTGTCAACAGACTTAGGAGAACAAAAAAAGTTATAATTACAGGGAGCAATTCAAAATTGTTGAGTGGGGAACTTGCCACACATCTGACTGGCAGATACATAGACTTTACACTATATCCTTTCTCTTTTAGAGAGACATTGAATTTCAAACCAAATATTTATCTAACAGAACATAAAGCAAAAGTTAGAAATCATTTAAACAAACAAATTTACGGCAGTGGCTTCCCTGAATTTAGGATGTTCGGTTCAAGTATTGTGGTGAGAATATATGAGGATATAATAAACAAAGACTGTATAAGAAGATACAAAATTAGAGACGAAAAAACGTTTAGAGAACTCGCTAATTATCTTATATCAAATTTTTCTAATGAATTTACATATTCAAAACTTTCAAAAATATTCAGGATAAAGGATGTTCATACTGTCAAGAATTATATAAGTTATATAAAAGAAGCTTTCCTCATCATTGTTCTGAAAAGATTTTCTCCAAAATTGAAACAACAGATCATAGCTCCAAAAAAGGTTTACGCCATCGATCAAGGATTTTGTAATTTCATCAGTTTTAGAATATCTAAGAACCTTGGCAAGATTTTCGAGAACATCGTTTGTATAGAGCTGTTAAGAAGAAAGTCTGTAAACCATAGTTTAGAAATTTATTATTGGAAAGACCACCAACATAATGAGGTTGATTTTGTTGTTAAAGAGGGTCAGAAGATTAATCAACTTATTCAAGTTTGTTATGATGTTGGAGATGAAAGCACAAAACAAAGGGAAATAAAATCCCTGATGAAGGCAAGTAGAGAGCTTAGATGCAGAAATCTACTTGTCATAACAGATGACTACGAGGCAGAAGAAAAAGTTGAGAAAAGAGGAATAAAGAGAAGGATTAAATTCATTCCTTTATATAAATGGCTCTTGGAGATCGAAGAATAGGGTTTTGTAGAGATATTCAAAACCAGTAATTAATAGTGAAACGATACAAATCTTTAAATAACTTTAAAACCAATTCTCTACATGAAATTACGAGCTTTCGCTACTCTCATGAT
>JBHIDS010000141.1:0-6286 GCA_046760205.1 Candidatus Methanofastidiosia archaeon | reverse complement strand
TCTAACTTATATGAAAACCTCCTGTAGTACTCCCTTGCCCCAATTCCAGATAAAACCAGAATCTCTCTTGAATCGTAATCCTCTCTTGAAATCCTCTCTGCCTCTCTCAAAAGCTTTCCCCCATACCCTCTGTGCTGCCATTCTTTTGTAGGTTCTCTTCCAATTGGTAGAGAATATCCATATATGTGAAGCTCCCTCACCAATGCTGTATTCTCTCCTATCTCGTATCTGAAGGGATTTTTTGGGATTCTCAATCTCAAAAATCCAATCATCATATTATTTTTCAAATCCTCAAAGCTCAAGAATATCTCCTCCCCTCCAGATGCCTTGTAGGTTTTCCTTAACAACTTAACGTCCTCTGGGTTTGGATTTTTTTTAAATTTGACATGCCCAACTTCCCTGCACCTTATACACTTGCAAGAAATCTTTCTTCTCTTCATTTCCAAATAGAGCATCTGTCCAAGATTGGTTTTTTTTACTCCAGCCTCTATGAGGGTTGATGGAATGTCTCTCGTGATTCTCATGGTTCTTACCCATTTTGGCATGAGCTTTTTTACTTTGATCAGGAGCTCCAAAGCCTTCTCAGTGGTCAGTGGTTCAAATTCTCCTCTCTTCCAGTTCTCGTAGAGTTCAGTGCCCTTTAAAACAAGGCAAGGATAGAACTTGATCATGTCTGGCTTGAATTTCTCCTGCGAAAAGATGGTTTTGAAGGCTTTAAAATCTCTTTCAAAATCAGAGCCCGGCAATCCAGGCATCATATGATAGCATACCTTCAATCCAGAATCCTTCAAAAGTTCTGTGGCTTTGATGACATCCTCAACTAGATGCCCTCTCTTTACCTCCTCATAAACCTCATTGTAAATGGTTTGTACTCCCAACTCTACTCTTGTTCCACCAAAAGAAAGCACTTTTGAGATATGGTTCTCTCTGCACCAGTCTGGTCTCGTTTCAAAGGTCAATCCAACACACCTGTGTCTTGCCCTTTCGTTGAGACTCTGAGCCCTTCTTAAAGAGTTGCTTTCTCTCTCATTTAAGGCATCAAAACATCTCTTCACAAAGTCCCTTTGGTAACCTTCTTTTTGAGAGAGAAAGGTTCCGCCCATGATGATGAGTTCGCATTTATCTTGAGGATGTCCTATGGACTCTAATTGAGAGAGTCTTGCTACAATCTGAGAAAAGGCATCGAAGTCGTGCTGGATTCCCCTCCTACTGGCAGGCTCAAATCCTGTGTAGGACTGAGGAACATCTCCTCCTCCAGGACAAAAGGTGCATCTTCCGTGAGGGCAAGGATGTGGACGAGACATGACAGAAACAACGGTCACCCCAGAGAGGGTTCTTACAGGCTTTTTTAAAAGTAAGCTTGGAACTCCTTTTTGTTTCAAGATAGAGAGTATCTCTGAGTTTTTAGGTATTCTTTTAAGCCTGTGCTTTTTTGAAAACTCTATCTTTCTTCTCTGCAAATCCTCCGCGGTTTTTATCTTACCTTGGAGAACCTCATCTGCCATCTCTCTCAACGCCATCTCAGAATCCATAAAAGCTTTCCAACCACAAACTATTTATTCTTTTAGGTTTAAAAATTTTAAAAGAGGGTTTTCTATGTCAAATTCCATCGAGACTCTAAGAAGCGGTGTGAAAGGTCTTAAAGCTCTATTTCTCATAGAGGAGGGCGAGATAAAGTTCTCAGACTTTGACGAGAACTTAACTGGAAAACTTAAAACCTTGTTCAGTTACTTGATAGAGGTTCTGAAGGAGAAGAAGAGGTTTAGGAAATTTAGAAAGATGTGGTTTGAATCAGAGGATGGAAACTTCTTTCTTTTTGTTCATGAGAACATTTTACTTGGAATTTCTGCTGAAAAAGAGTTGAACGTTCCCCTCTTGGAGCTCTTGGTTGGAAAACTCTTCGTCCTTCATGAAGTTGAGGTAAGACCTGAGAAGGAGAGTGACATAGAAAAAAGGACAAAAAGTTTTTTCTAAGGAGGTGAAAGAATGGCGATTGAGACAATTTTCAGGTTGGCAATGGCAATTCTGGGAACTGGAATAAGTTTCTTTCTTGCCTACTATGTTCTAAGTAGGGGAGATGTAAACTGGATAAAGAGGAGCTTTGCAATATACTGTTTCTCTGCAGGAGTTTATCTCTCAACGAGACTCATGAGAATATGGGGCAACTACGAATTCTACTCTGTAGTTGGGATGCTTTTTACAATGGTTTTTGCAATGTTTGGTGTTCCTGTAGGACTTCTGCTGTTCTCAAGGTTACTCACTCACGGTGAGGAGAAGGTTTTCAAAAGAGATGTGTTGCTCTTCATCATCGGTCCCCCATTTATAGTGATGCTTGTGGGTCTTGTCTTTCGACCTTGGAACCTTGTCCAAAGCCCAATAGGTCCAATTCCCATCTTTGATCCACCATTTCGAGTACTCTACAACATCATTGTCTTTGGATGGATGTTGATTGCCACCTTCAACGTAGGCTTTGCCATAAAACACATCACAGATGAGAAGTTTAGAGCAAAGCTCACCGCTGTTAGAAATGGGTTGCTTGGAATAGTTCTGGTTAGCTTTGTGGCTTACGGAATTGCCATAAACGTTGGGTGGCACAACGTAAACGTTGCTGGAGATTTTCTAAATGCACTGCTGCAGGCATACATTGCATACTCATATATGAAATAACTACTTCAAATTCACGTAAGCTACCGTTATCAACGTAACCCCAAATGGTGGGAGAATGAGAGAAATCAGAAGAGAGAGTATGCTTCCAACTTTGGGAATGAAAATACTCAAGGCTGTTGAGAGAGCCATCAAAGAGAGAAAGAGAATGAGAATACCCAAGGTATCAAGGACGTTGAAAATTGCATGAGAAAAACTCTTTAAGAGGGCTTGAAGTGTGTTGAAGTCGTCCACAACGATAGCTGGCAATGTGTAGATGAAAAGAGCGAATATCAAGCTTGAAATAAGCATCAAGAAGGCATAGAGCAAAAGAACGAGGGTCCCAGAGAAGAGATACGAGAAAGCATAGCTTCCACCTATTAGAATCATTCCAATTATAAAACTAATTGAAAGATTCAGAATGAAAACCTGAAAGAATCTTCTTTTAGCTATAAAAATCCCATCCCCAATGTTTGTTTTGCCAGAGGCTATTCCTTCCCTCACCATCCCACATAAAGCTGCAAACATAAAGCTCAAGATTGCAATCTCTAAAATTGAGATTATAGAAAAGAGAATTTCAAAGGTATTGAGGTTTGAGATGAAGCTTTGAAGGAGGGACGAAAGTTCTGTTAGAGAAAGACTCTCCTCTAATAGAAAGGAAGATAAAAGGAATGCCAAGGTCCATAGCAAACCTGTTAAAATTAAACCAGAAAGAGAGAGAAGAATCATACTCGGATTCCCAAAGGTTGTCCTTAGAGATAATAAAATAACCTCTAGGGGTTTAAGCCTTTTCAAGCTTTCACCTCTAACTCTCTTTTCTTTGGCATATATATATGTTTCGATTCCCAGGAGCTTTTTGATTGTTTATCTGAAATATATTTTTCTTGTGCCAGAAATCTCCATCCCAAATCTTATAAACCAACCCTTTAACAAACCCTTGGAACAGGGTCTCCCAAGGGAGCCTCCAAAATTCTCTTTCCTCCAATTTTAGTCTTCAAAATAACTTTTTTGTGGTTTTCTACAGCTTCTCCAATTATTTGTGCATTTCTTCCATACTTTGTCTTTTTAATTTCTTCCAAAACATCTTCTGCATACTCCTCCAAAACCCCTATTAAAATCTTTCCCTCACATGCAACATCATAAACATTAAGGCCAAGCATTTCTGAGGCTGCCTGAACCTCTCTTCTTATTGGAACTTTTTTTTCATCAACCTCAATTCCAACTTGAGATTTTTTTGAGATTTCATTCAAAGCTGCAGAAACCCCACCCCTTGTTGGGTCCTTCATACTTGTGATTCCTCCAACTTTCATTGCTCTTTCAACAACACTCCATATGGGAGCAACATCGCTTTTTAGCTCAGTTTCAAAGGAAAGGTTTTCCCTCAGAGACATCAATGATATTCCATGGTCTCCAATTGTTCCAGTTAAAATTATAAAGTCTCCATTTCCAAGGCCCGAATCCTTTACAAAGTTTGAGGCATAGCTTCTCTCATTTCTCAAAATCTCCAAATTGTTTTCCAAAGCCTTGTTTTTAACACCTATTCCTGCAGTTGTTACAAAAATCCCAATCCTTTCCTCCACAACCTTTGTATCTCCACACAAAAGACTTGCTCCAACTTCTTCCAAAACTTTATTCATTGAGAAAATAATTTTTTCAAGACTTTTTGAATCAAAACCTTCCTCAATTATCATTGAATTTGCGAGGGCTATAGGTTTTGCTCCCATTACAGAAACATCATTCAAAGTTCCACAGGCTGCAAGCTTTCCAATATCTCCCCCTTTAAAAAACAGGGGCTGAACAGTGTGGCCATCTATTGAAAAGACATACTCTCCAAAGTCAGCTGAATCATCCAAATCATCAAGACCAATGTCCCCAATTTTTTTCGAGGAAAATGCATCCAGAATAAATTCTGAAAGGAATTTCTGCATTCCACGACCGCCTGCTCCGACATCTGATTCAATCCTCAAAAAAATCACCCCAAAAATTTTGCAAACTTAACCTGACCATAGGAAATTCCTCCATCTCCTGGAGGAACATTTTCCTGCTGCAAAAACTCAAAACCCTCCCTTTCAACTTCTCTCTTTATCACCTCTGTCATCACAGAGTTCAAAGCACATCCCCCTCTAAAACCTATTCTTTTTGTCTCATACTCTCTCGCACCTTCAATTGCAATTTGGGCGAGCCCCTTTGCAATACATGCTAGGATTGATTTTGCAAGAATTTTTTTTCTCTCTCCCTTTCTGTATCTCTCAAAGATTTCTCTAACAATTGGAGTTGTTTTCAAAATCTGTAACCTTCCCCTTTTCCCTTTAATCTTTTTTTTGTATTCAACATAAGGAGTAATGTATTTTAATTCATTTACCTCAAAAATCTCTAAGGGCAACTCAATTTCTTTTCCACTGGCAATGGCTTCAAGTTTCATGGCAGGCTCTCCCTCATAACTTCTAAAGTTGCAAATCTCCAAAATAGAGGATGCTGAATCCAAAATTCTTCCACAAGAACTTGTTTCTGTAACATTAACTTTTTTCTCAATCTGTTCTAACACAATTCTCATCTCTTCTTTCCCATATCTAAAGTACTTTTCATACCTCTCCATTTCCTCTATAGGGTTTTTAAAAACTTTTTTCAATATTGCAAGGGAAAGTCTTGCAGGATAGTGAGTTGAAACATCTCCTCCAGCAAGAACTTGATTTTCCAAATGCCCCAATCTTGCAAACTCATCCCCAACATACAAAATCTCTCCCCCCCAAATCTTTGAGTCAACCCCATAACCCATTCCATCGCAAGCTATCACCACTAAATCCTTCCCCAAAGAAAAGCCATGGGCAAAGTGATGTTGAACCTTAAAAACATTTTCAAATTCTAAAGCCAACTTTGTTGTGTTGTACTCTGGATGATAATCACAAAAAACATAATCAAAATCTTTTATTTTCAAAATCCTTTTAAAATGAGAAATTGCCTTTTTTTGAAACTCCAAGCAATCAAAGTTGTAGGTGTTTCCAATGTATTGGGAGGGAATAGCTTTTCTGTTTTTTGTAATGCAAAAAGTGTTTGTAAGTTCTGCACCAAGGGCCAACACATTTTTTTCATGATTTGCCTCAAGATACTGGGGGACATAGCCCCTTGACCTTCTCACAAATACAGGCTTTTTTTTGATAAATTTTATTACTGAATCATCTGTTCTGTTTACAATTTTCAGGTTATGAATTAAATAATAGTCTACAAATTTTAACTCTTGAAAGGCTGCCTCATTTTCTACAACCATAGGATATGAAGGCTTATTTGCAGAAGTCATTACAAAGGATTTTGATTTTGAATAGTGGAATAGTAAATGATGAAGAGGTGTGTAGGGAAGCATTACTCCAATTGTTGAGAGATTTGGAGCCAAGTATTTTGATAGAAAAAAATCTTTTTTCTTTTTCAGAATAACAATAGGTCTTCTCCAAGATTCCAAAAGCTCTTCCTCCTCCATTGAAAGTTCTGCAAACTCTCCTACACTCTCTTTGTCCTTTGAAATTATTGCAAAGGGTTGTTCTGGTCTTTTCAAATTTTTTCTCAGCCTCAACACAACTTCATCATTTTGAGTACTACATGCTATGTGAAAACCTCCAATTCCCTTTATCGCAACTATTTTTGAAGAATC
>JBHIDS010000140.1:0-6297 GCA_046760205.1 Candidatus Methanofastidiosia archaeon | reverse complement strand
GACATGAACCAAAAGAAACACTATCATCAAATACATTCCCAGGTCGTGGAGAAGAGTTGCATAGTAGATTATTCTGGGGGAAATTGTGGTGATTTTTGCAAAAGCCTTTATCATTCCTGTGAATACCAACAATGCAGAGAGAATGAAAACCCCAAGATAGGTAAATTTCTGGCTTGAGGCATACTTTTCCAAGGGAGGCCATTTGCTTTTTAACCCAAGTTCCACCTTCACAAAATCCACAGTTCCCTTTAACTCTCTTACAAAGTTGTAGGGAACGATAGCTCTGTCTCCCCTAATCCCATGAAAGAAAAGGTGATAGGCTATAACGAATACAAAAACATAGGTTGCATGGTAGTGGAGTTCTACTGCATTGGTGTAAACTGGATTCATGGACGATTTTGTAGTTCCAAGAATCCTCCAGCCAGAGTATATCAATATTAAAGTTGTCACCATGTGCATCCAATGCTCTAATCTCACAGAGAGACTGTGTCTTTCAACATCTTTCACCTAAATACCTCCTCTCCTAGCTTTAAAGTATCCCAACAAAGCTCCAAGGATTCCCACCACAATTA
This sequence comes from Candidatus Methanofastidiosia archaeon, assembly GCA_046760205.1. GTDB lineage: Archaea > Methanobacteriota_B > Thermococci > Methanofastidiosales > SZ-28-30 > JBHIDS01. Next base: position 5,725 of record JBHIDS010000140.1, on the reverse strand, counting down.
TAGTTATTGGTTTTGTCATTCCCAAAAGCTGTAGAGGATCTTTTCTCAAAACAAAGGAAAATCCATGGCAGTCAACACAAAGCCTTCCACCCTTTGAAACATCGTGAGATAAGTAGCTTACCTTTTCCTCCTCTCTCACAACGTAGGGAACATATTCTTCTATCATCACATCTTCCCAAATAGGGAGTCTTGTGTCATGACATGCAACACAAGAAACATTTTTGTGGGTACCTTGAGCTACTATTTTTGCCATTTTCTCATGACAGGTTGCACACTCAATTCCTCCAAGTCTCGTGCCTTGGGGAGTCACCTCATGTTTCATCTCATGAAGATCTGTGTGACAATCTGTACACTCCAAATCCCTGTGAACACTTTCACTCAATTCTTGAGCCTGGGGAAAGGCATAAACCTTTATCCCACCAACACTTGGATCGTACTCATAACCCATATACGAACCACTGTGGCATGCTGCACACAGATCATTTTTATCGTCAAAACTTGTAGTTGATACAAAGCTATGGGACTCAACGTTTGCAGTCCAATCCAAAGCCCACTCTGTCAACGTTATAAACTCTATCTCAGATTTCCAGTGGCAGGTTGTGCAGGAGAGATGACAAGCCTCACATTTTTTTTCAAATTGTGGCGATGCTCTCATATTTTTCAAAGTGTTATGAACACTTGCTCCAAAATCCTTTCTGTTAGAGTGACACTGAACACATGTTTCAAAGGAAGAGGCTTTTGTTTGATAGTTTAAATCATCCTCTAGCCTTGACCAACCTCCATACCTTTTTTCTGCTTCTGAGTGCATTTCTCCAGACATAACAATGTCTTTATGGCAAACTGTACAATCTAACATGCTGTGAGTGGAATTCTTAAATTTCTCAGAATCAACGTAAAACATTTCTCCAACAACTTTCTTGTCGCTGTGACAGGTGAGGCATTGTTCAGGATCTCCCCTAATCTCTTTATATCCTATTATAATCAAAATAAAAATAAAAATTCCAAGAGCAATGATTGATTTTTTCATAGGCTCACCATTATCCATGACAATTTTGACAAAATTCTTCTGTAGCTTTTGTTCCAACTGGCAATTTTTCAAAGTGGCAATTACTACAAGTTTTTCCAGCATCGAGATGGATTTTGTGATTGAAGACTACCGTTCCAATGGTTAGAATTTTCGTTCCAACATCCTTATGACAAAGAACACAATTTTCAAAGGAATTTACATCATGACACTTTCCACAACTCTCCATATCAGGCGTTGTTACATCATGACACTTTCCACAAGTTGCCATGGTGGAGTTGTAGTATTTTGGAACAATTTCAAAGTGACAACTTGTACATTTAACACCCTTCGCTGTGTGATATACATGAAAAAAAGTTACATCTTGATACTTCAGTTCCTTTGTTGGGATATCTGAGTGGCAATCCAGACATTTGCTTGAATCCTTCGTTTGATGATAAGGTTTTTCATGCAAGAGATCATGACATGTTCCACAAGTTTCTCTGCTACTGGTTGATATATCATGACACACACAATTTTTCATTGTTATGTCTGCATGTTTTGGAATTATCGTGTAATGACAATATTCACATTCAAGGTCTGCTTTCAGGTGTTTTGAGTGCATAAAAATAACATCTTCGAAGTGAAGCTCAATTTCTCCCATTTTTTTATGGCACTTTTCACAGCTTGTGCTAACCTCTTTGCTTTCATGGCATTCTACACACTTACTCATATCAACTATAACTCCCTTATGGGTGACTTCTGTATGACAGTATGCACACTCCACTTCCCTCTCCCTAACATGGGTTTTGTGTTTGAACTCCACCTTTTCCTCATGCAACTCCTTTAAGAAAATATCATCATGACAATTCATGCAAGCTTCATCTCCAATTTGAGACTTTGGCTCGTCATAAGTGTGGGTATAGTATTTAACTGCATACTCCATGTATTTTGAGGGTCCAGCAATGTCTGTGTGACACTCTATGCATTTTGTATCATTATGAGTTGATTTGCTCCATGACTCGTAATAAAAATCCATTAAATGACAATTTTTACATGTGTTTGGATTTTCTCCAAAATTCCTTGCAGACACAAAAGTTGCAATTGAAATGATAAAAAGAATGCCAAATGCAATCGTTATAATTTTGAAAATAAGTTTGTCGCCTATCTTTTTCAGAATTTCAAAAAGCTTCATGGGGGCACCCTTTTCAACATTATGTTTTATCTTTGTAAAGTTTATTTATATAAAGGTTTCGGCTGCAGTTCAGATTCTCTCTACAAGCATCGAAACTGCATTTCCACCTCCAAGACAGAGGGTGGCAACTCCTCTCTTTTTTTCTCTGTCCCTTAGGGCATGAATCAGAGTTACCAAAACTCTCGCTCCACTGGCTCCTATGGGATGTCCAAGAGCCACAGCTCCACCATTAACGTTGAACGTCTCTTTTGGAACCTTGAGTTCTTGCCTCACTGCACAGGATGCTGCAGCAAAGGCTTCGTTGTGCTCAAGAAGATCTATATCTTTGACCTCAAGTTGATTCTTTTTAAGAAGAGCCCTTACAGAAGGAATGGGAGCCTCCATCACAAATTCTGGTTTTACTCCAAAAGAGTTGTATGAAATTATCCTCGCAAGAGGTTTCAATCCAAGCTCTTGCGCCTTGTCCTTGGTCATAACTAATAGAGCCGCCGCACCGTCAGAGATCTGAGATGCATTTCCAGCTGTGATGGTACCTCCCCTTTTGAAAACTGGGGATAAAGCTCGAAGTTTTTCAAGAGAAGTATCTTCTCTTGGTCCCTCATCCTTTTCAAAAATCCTCTCATCCGAAAGTTCTACTGGGACTATCTCTGCATCAAACTTTCCATTCTTCTGAGCTTTCAAAGCCTTTTGATGGCTTTCAAGAGATAATCGATCCTGTTCCAACCTGGAAATCCCATACCTTTCTGCCACTATCTCGCCAGTCACTCCCATGTGAAAGTCGTTGTAAACATCCCAAAGTCCATCGTGAACCAAGGCATCTATCAAGGTTCCATTCCCAAGTTTGTACCCACTTCTCGCTCTCTTCAAGAGAAAGGGAGCCTGAGTCATGCTCTCCATTCCACCTGCCAAAACCACCCCGAAATCCCCAGCCTTTATCGCCTGGGCTGCAAGCATCACAGCTTTCAAGGAGGAACCACAAACTTTGTTTATGGTGAAGGCTGGAATTCTCTCAGAGAGTCCTGCTCCAAGCATCGCCTGTCTTGCAGGGTTCTGCCCGAGCCCTGCAGAAACCACATTTCCCATGATAACTTCCTCAATCTCATCCTCCACGTCACATCTCCCCACTATCTCTGAAATAACAAGGCTCCCAAGCTTCGTTGCAGATATCCTCTTCAGAGCTCCGTTGAACTTTCCTATTGGAGTTCTCAAGGCACAAACGATGACTACGTCTATCATCATAACACCATTAAAACTTTAAAATAAGACTTAAAAACATTGGCATGGAAATTCTTATAAACCATCTCGCCAATTACAATAGATGAAGTTAAGAGTTGAACTTGAAAATTCTCAAATAATCCTTGTTGGAACTGCCCACATACTGAAGGAGAGCGTTGAGAGTGTGAGCGAAACTATCCTAGAGGAAAAACCAGACTACGTTGCAATAGAGCTTGATCCAAACAGGTTTAGAGCCTTGGAGCTTGGGGAGAGGAGAAAACCTCGCTTTAGAGATTTTCTGAGTCTTGGGTTTGGTGTTGCGCTTCTTGGGTTTTTGCTTTCCTACCTACAGGAAAAAGTAGGGGAAAACACTGGAGTGTTCCCTGGAGATGAAATGCTCAAAGCTGTCGAGTGTGCCAGAGAGGTTGGAGCGGGGATTGTCTTCATAGACAGAGATGTCATGATAACTTTGAAAAAGCTTTTAAAAGAAATTCCCTTGAGAGAAAAACTAAAGATCCTGAAAGAGATGCTCATTCAGGATTCATTGCAAGAACTTGAGATACCAAACGAGGATTTTGTGGAGCGCATTCTTTCTGAATTCAAAAGGATTACTCCCACAGGATATAGGGTTTTGATCTCAGAGAGGGATGAAATCATGGCTGAAAGCCTTCTAAGAATTAAGGGAAAGGTCGTTTGTGTGGTGGGAGCTGGACATCTTTTAGGAATAAAAAGGTTTTTGGAAGAGGGTGTTGCATTTGAGAGAGCTTGATGTTTTGTGCATTGGAAATCTAAACCTGGATTTGACTTTCTTTCTTGAAGATTTTCCAAGAGAGCACCAGAAGATAATCTGTGAAAAAGCCCACATCTCTCTGGGAGGGGCTGCTGGAAACACAGCTTGTTTTCTTTCCTCTCTGGGTCTCAAAACAGGGTTTTTGGGTTGTGTTGGAAAAGATTTGGTGGGAGAGGCTCAGATAAGAGAACTTGAAAGCTATGGTGTAGAGACCTCTCACATATCTCAGAGAGGTATCTCTGGCATCGCCGTGATTCTGCTGGGAAAGGACAAGAGAATGGTAAAGTATCCAGGTGCAAACCTTGAAAAAGAGCTTGACTTTGAGTACATAAGAAAAGCAAGACACGTCCATCTCTCAAGCAACGAGAGAGAAGACATTGAGAAAATCCTCAAATTCTGCAAAAAGAGAGGTATTCAGGTATCCTACGATCCTGGAGAGAACAGATTTTTGGATTTGATGAGCTCTTCTGACTATCTTTTTCTAAATGAGGACGAGCTCGGGTTTTTGGTTGGAGAAAAAGAGCTTGAGGATTTAAGAGATTTGAACCCAAAGATTTTGGTTGTAACCAAGAACGAGGGGGGTTGTATTGTAAAGACAAAATCCAAGAAGATAGAAGTAGAGAGCTTTGGAGTTAAATCAATGGACACAACTGGAGCAGGGGATGCCTTCGATGCAGGATTCATATATGGGTTGGTAAAGAAAAAGTCCTTAAAGGAGTGTGGAATTTTGGGAGTGGCTTGTGCCTCTCTTACAGTTCAAAAAAAAGGTGCAAGAAGTGGAATTACAGATGAGAGAGGACTCTTAAGGTTTTTAAGACTGAGAGGAGGTTAAAAATGACAGAATTCATTCAAGTTTTCACAACTGTTGAGAAAAAAGAGGATGCCCAAAAAATAGCCAAGTCTATTGTGGAGAAAAGATTGGCTTCATGTATTCAAATCATTGGACCAATAGAAAGTACGTATTTGTGGAAGAATGATATTGAGATAGCAGAGGAATGGCTTTGCGTCATCAAGAGCAGAAAAGACCTTTATGAGGAACTTGAGAAGGCGATTTTGAAAGTTCATCCTTATAGAGTACCAGAGATCTTAGCTATACCTGTCGTTAGCGGTAGTAAAAGTTATCTTAAATGGTTGAATGATGAACTTAAAAAATGACTAACAACAACTATCCCTTCTCTATCAGCTCGAAGATATCCAAAAGGCTCTCAAGTTCTGTGGTGTTTATGCAGGTTACTATTTCAAGGTCTGGATTGCTCTTCACCATTTTAATGTTGTACTCAAAGTCATCGAGAAAAAAAACCCTCCCAGGATCCCTTCCCTTCTTTCTAAACTTCTCTAATATATTCAAAATCATTACATCCTTTTCATCAAAGCCAAGCTCCAAAAAGTTGAAGTACTTAGATATCTCCAATCTACGAAGCATGGATATAACTGGAATCTCCGTGTTCTGGCTCGCAAGAGCCACGTAAACCTCTTTCTCCTTAAGTCTCTTCAAGACTTTCCTCGCTTCTCCTCTCAAGAT
>JBHIDS010000139.1:0-6413 GCA_046760205.1 Candidatus Methanofastidiosia archaeon | reverse complement strand
AAATCCTTTATTAGTCCGTATCCATGCCTTTCTCCCTTCTTCAAAGACAACAAAATAACAAACTCTACAGGAGAAATTCTCTCATCTGAAAATCTAAAACCTCTAAACATTTCAATCACCTATGTAGTCAACTACTATGTAGTTATCTACATAACTAGTATATAAAGTTTTTGGTTAAATGGAGCAGTTAACCCTTCTTCTCATTCACTATAACATAGAGCTTTTTGGAAAAACTTTTAATTTCAACTGAAATTCCATAGACCTCCTCTAAGGTCTTGCTCCTTAAAACCTTTTCCACTCTGCCAAAGGATGCTATCTTGCCTCTATCTAGAAGTAAAAGAAAATCAGAATACCTTGCTGCAAGGTTTAAATCGTGAAGCACAGAGATCACGATAAGCCCTTTTTTTGTGAGATTTTTTATCATATCCATGATCTCAAGCTGGTTTTTTATATCGAGATGTAGTGTGGGTTCATCAAGAAGTAGAACTTGAGGTTTTTGAGTGAGTGCCCTTGCTATGGCAGCCCTCTGCCTTTCCCCTCCACTGATTTCCAATAAATTTCTCTTCCTTAAATGCCAAATATCTGTTGTCCTCATAGCTCTCTCTGCAATCTCAAAATCCTTCTTGCTCTCTCTCTCAAATCTTCTCAAATGTGGTGTTCTTCCCATGAGCACAACGTCAAAGAGACTGAAAGGGGCAGTTGCGGAGTTCTGGGGAACCAGTCCAATCTTTCTTGCAACCTCTCTTGAGGAAAGCTTTGAAAGATTCTTTCCATCGAGCAACACACTTCCTATTTTAGGTTTTAGAAGGGTTGCAATGGTCTTTAAGAGAGTGGTCTTTCCTGAGCCATTGGGACCTATTATTCCCAAAAACTCTCCGCTCTTTAACTCAAAGCTTATATCATCTAAAACCTTTGAGCTTTCAAAGCTGAATTCTATCTCTTTTATTTTGAGTTTCAAACGATCCCCCAATAGGTTTTCTTTCTTTTAAATAAAAGATAGCAGAAAAAGGGTGCTCCAAATAGGGCTGTGATGATGCCCACAGGTATGTCTTGTGGGCTTGCTACCGTTCTTGCAACAGAATCTGCAAGTACTAAAAGGATTCCTCCAGAAATCACACAAGATGGGATGAGAATCCTATGATCCGGTCCAACTAATAACCTTGTGATGTGTGGTACCACCAACCCAACAAAGCCTATTAACCCTGAGACAGCAACTGCGCTAGCTGTAACGAGAGTTGCAAAGACCAACAATATCTTTTTCAAGGCATCTGTTTTTATACCTAGGGATAAGGCTTCCTCCTCTCCAAAGAGCATCACGTTTAAGTCTCTTGCAAAAATAAATATCACAAAAAATGATATGAAAAAGTAAGGGAGAATCACAAAAACTTCCCCCCATGTGGCAGTGGAGAGGGAACCCAACAACCAAAAGAATGCCCTCGAAAGCTTCTCTCCAGAGAGATACATGAAAAACATAGAGGAAGCCGAGAAGAAAGAGCCAACGGCAATGCCAGAGAGAAGAAGATGAGTGACAGACATGCTCCCTCTCACTCTTGCAACGTTATAAACGATGAAAACAGACAAAAGAGCTCCGAGAAAGGCAAATATAGATATATTGGAAAATCCAAAGTAGATGGCGAGGACAGAACCAAGAGAGGCTCCTGCAGAGACTCCAATTATGTAGGGATCAGCCATTGGGTTTTTGAAAAGTCCTTGAAGAGTTGAACCTGCAAGGGCAAGGGATGCTCCCACAAAAACTCCCAGAACTATCCTTGGCATTCTAATCTTTAAAATGATTATGCTTTCTTTTGTATTTCCTCTTCCAAGCAAAACCTCAATCACTTCCAATGTTTGAATCTTTACACTTCCCAAGGTTAGAGAGAGTATTACACTCAAGGACAGGAGAGCCATCAAAATAAAAATGATAAATTTCCAATTTTTTCTCATTTCACTGCTACCCTCCAGATATCCACAGAAGGAAAAGTTCCAAAGCCTGTACTATTCGAGGTCCAGGTCTTGAAATCAAGTCTGCATCTATGATGTAAAGCCTGTTGTTTCTTATGGCATCTATGGTTTTGAATCTCTCATCTCTCCTCAAGGCATCGAAATCAATTCCTGAGTGAGTGTTTGTGATTATGATCTCTGGATTCCTCTCAACAACGAGTTCAAGATCAACCTCCTTGTAACCTTTTATATCATCGAATATATTTAACCCTCCTGCTTTTTTAATGAGCTCTCCTGTAAAAGTATCTCCTCCTGCAGTCATCAGAGGATCACCCCAGACTATGTAAAAAACTCTCTTTTTTTCAGATCTCGATGCCTTTTCCTCTACCTTTTTTATCCTCTCCTCTGTGTTCTTTACAAGTCTTTCAGCCTCAACATCCTTTCCAGTTATCTTCCCAACGAGTGTTATATTTTCTAGAATTTCATCCAAATTCTCAGGCTTCAAAACCACAAGAACAAGCCCAAGCTGTTCAAGTTTTTCAACGTACTTCTCTTGAACTCCACCAGACATCAAAACAAGCTCAGGCTCTAAGGATACTATCTTTTCTAAATCGAGATCAGAGAATCCTCCTATCTTTTCTTTTGACTTCGCCTCCTCTGGGTAATTGCAGTAAGTTGTTACTCCAACAATCTTCTCCCCCAAATCCAGGGAAAAGAGAATCTCTGTGTTGCTTGGAGAAGTTGAGACTATCCTCTCTGGCACTTTCTCTATGAAAACCTCTCTTGAAAGACCATCTATCACTTTTATTGGGTACTCATCAATTTCCCTCTCACCTTGAGAGAGACATCCCAAAATGAGAATCACAAAGAACAGCATTACATATCTTTTCATGAGATCACCTCTCTATTCCATCTCTTGCCTTCATTCCCTTCCTATAGGGATGTTTTACTTCCACCATCTCTGTGACATAGTCTGCAACCTCTATCAACTCTTTCGGTGCAAATCTTCCTGTCAGTACCAGTTCTGTGGCATCAGGCTTTTCTCCCAAAACCTCCAAAACCTCTTCCTTTGAGAGCAATCCAAAGTGAATGGCAACGTTTATCTCATCCAGAATGACGAGATCGTAGTTTTGAGACTTAAGGACTTTTATTGCACGTTCTAAAGCTTTCTTTGCAAGCTCCACATCTTTTAGAGAGGGTTTACCCCTTATGAAGTGTCCTCTTCCAAATCTCTCAACCTCAATTCCTAGTTTCTGTAAAACCTCAAGCTCACCATAAGGATATCCTTTTTTCATGAACTGAATGATGTAAATCCTAAATCCATGTCCAAGAGCTCTCATTGAAAGCCCAAGGGCAGCAGTGGTCTTTCCCTTTCCATTCCCAGTATAGATGTGAATCAGTCCCTTCATGAAATTACCTCTCTTGAAACTCGTGCTCCTTCAAAAGTTGCCATCTCACATAGAATTTTGACTGAAGCCTCGAGGATAAAAATACCAAGAGCTGCTCCAGTTCCCTCCCCAAGTCTCAAATTCAAATCTAAGAGAGGTTTTAGATCCATGATTTTGAGCATTAGGGCATGTCCTCTCTCAGAGGACAAATGAGAGGCTATCATATAGTCCCTTGTTAGAGGGGAGAGTTTGTAGGCTATGAGAGCTCCAGCAGTTGAGATAAATCCATCCAAAACAACTGGAATTTTGTGGTAGGCTGATACCAACGTCAACCCCGCAATGGCACCAATCTCAAAACCTCCAACCTTGGAGAGAACATCTATTGGATCTGATGGATTTGGAGAGTTAATTTTAATACCCTTCTCAATTAAAGAAATCTTTTTCTCAAAAACGTGATCATCGATTCCAGTTCCTCTTCCACAAACCTCTCTTGCAGGTTTTCCTGAAAGAACGGAGAGTATTGCACTGCTTGGTGTGGTGTTCCCAATACCCATATCGCCTGCTCCCGCAACATCAATCCCTTTCTCAAGCTCCTTCTCAAGAACTTCAATACCTATATTTATAGAGGAAATGGCATCCTCTCTACTCATGGCAGGTCCAGAGGAAAAATCTTTAGTTCCATAACTTATCTTTTTTCTTATGAGCTTTTCATTTTCTAACTTTGAGGCAACCCCCACATCCACCACTCTAACCTTCGCCCCAACGTGCCTTGCAAGAACGTTTATCCCAGCTCCTCCCTTTAAAAAGTTGTAGACCATCTGAGTTGTGACTTCTTGAGAAAAGGCACTTACACCCCTGGATGCGATTCCATGATCAGAGGCAAAGGTGAAGATCAACTTTCTTTTGATTTTAGGCTTCAAATTTCTCTTTATTCCCACAACCTTTTTTGCGAGTTCCTCCAACCTTCCAAGAGAACCCTGAGGTTTGGTGAGATTGTTTAGATGCATCTGGGCTTTTCTCATCATCTCCTCGTCTAAGGGCTGAATGCCTTTGATGATTTTATCGAGGCTTGACATGTTGGATGAATTATCCATCCAGCTTAAAAGGTTTTTGGTTTTCTATATGAATTACAAGAGATGTTGGAAATGCAGTAATAATTTAATTATATGGGAAATTCAAAAAAAGATGAGGAATCCCTAACATTTATCACAGTTCTTTATCCTGATAGTAAATATATAAGAGTGCAACAGTTAAAATTTATTCGAGTCTATGATCAAGATTAGAGATTTTCAGGGATTTTATATTTTTTCACCTCTCTTGTAACCTCTTGAAAAACATGATCAAACTCTGGAAGTTCTTTAAGCTGATGACGTAGTGAATTCTTCCAAGCATTGACAAAATCAGATTCCCTATCTACAAGAGATGAAATATTAAGTTCAACATTCTTAAATCTACATTTTTCACCTAGGATGCTTAACATTCTTTCTTCATCAACTTTGCCATTAAGATACCAAACATCATACAGATCTCTTGGCCTTGTTCTCTCAAAAAGTGAGCGTGTCTTCTCAGCCATTATTTCCTCTAAAGAATATGCTTTTATTTGGAATTGGCAATCATCGGAATAGGAGTGGATGATGTTTTTTGTTTCCAAAGGCAAAACTATCTTTTCTCTCTCATTTTTTGTGAAATCCAGCTTTATTCTCATTGGAGTGCCGCTTCTACGTAAGATTCGAAAATAGCTGGTAATCATAAAACCGTTAATGTTCTCTTCAATTTGAATTTCATCATTAAAATTGATTCCACTTTCTTCTTTTGCTTTGAAAATCTCTTTCATTACTAAACTCTTCAATATTTCTTTATTCACATTTTCAAGCAGAGTAAAGTCAAGGTCATCTGAGAATCTGTAATTTTCTATGTAGACTTTTCTTATTCCTGTGCCACCTTTTAAAATCATATTTATGGAAGAGAGATGTTTTAGTAACCAATTTTGTGCATAATCCCTCTCTATAGTCGTTTCTGGAACTCCATATTCCCTTGCTTTTTCTCTTATCTCTCTTGAAGGTATCATTCTAAATCCCCTATCATTTTTTCATCCAGATTGATGATCAATCTCCACTTTGCATTTTTTGAACCTTTATGCAGCATAGTCGGATCAAGCAAGAGATAGTTTCTTGTTTCTATCAGAGAAACATCAATATCAATGCCCAAAGAATCGCAAAGATAGCCTAACCTTCTAACTACACCAGAATTTCTAACCTGTTGGGAGTATTTTAAAAGTTTTTCCCTATCAAGGTTTTCATTTTTCAATGCCTTGGCAACTTCTATCACTCCACCACAATGTTGAGGCTTGTCAAGACAATCAATTATTGTTTTCTCCCTATCTGTAACATTTATTTCTGTTTCTTCAATCCATTCTTTTCTGATTCCAAAGAATTTCGTACTTTTTATCCTGACAATTCTATATTTGACTCCAAAAACTTCAATTTTTTGTTTTTTCTTTCTTGCAGTTGTTTGAATGAAAATTGTACTTGGTATCTGCTCCGTCAATCCATAGAAATTGAGAGCACTCCAATAAGCAATGCAGTAAGGCTTTACAAGTAAAGAACCTATTACAAATTCATGGAGAGTATATTTTCCTTTCTCAGCACCAAGTGGGATAATCATATACTTGCCCTTTTCAATATGTTCAATAGCTCCTCTCTTTTCTAATCTGTAGATCACTTTTTTTAAACTATTTCTTGATAAATCAATTATTCTCAAAGCTTCTTCAAAGGTAAAAGTTTTACCTTTTTTTGTCAATGGAGTTAATATGTCAATTCTTCTCATTTCGATGCACCATAGTCCCTATTTTTGTCCACTTTGGTGTATGGGATTGAGAACAAAGTCAATGTTTCTCTCCTTTGTTAGTTCGTCATTTAAAATGATTCTCATTTGAATGCACCATCCTTAACAAATTTATTATGTTTGGTGTATAGGATTGAGAAATGATACTTATAAGTTTTTGCTTCTTTTCAATGTTTTGGTTCGTTTTGCTTTGGGACATAATTCATGTATTCCACACATCAACAGCTGATATTTCCTCAA
>JBHIDS010000138.1:0-6433 GCA_046760205.1 Candidatus Methanofastidiosia archaeon | reverse complement strand
AGTCGATCATGAAAATCACCCAAAATTTCAAAGATTTTTTCAAGGCTTTCAAAAGAAAGTTGCCCTGGAGCAATTTCTCCAGCATATGTGAATTCAGAACCAAAAAAGGGACAGAATATTCTTGATAACTTTCCAAATTCTCCCATGCAGAAGGAAACTATTTTTGATTCAGCCTCAAGGTTGAACTTTAGAATTTTAAGGTTATCTTCCAAGGAGTTTGCCATGGCAACTATCTTTGTTATAGATGGCATAAATTCTTGTGATTTTCTCAACGTTAAGTGGAGTTTTTCAAGACTTGGAGTTTTTTTAAAGTCATGATAAGAGAGAATAAATTTCACATTACATTTTCTTGCAAGCTCTGTGAGGGTTTCAATGTTTTCTGTTTCAAGCTCCAAATCAACATAAAAGGGAGTTAGCTCTATAATCTTTTTTAAATACTCTATTCTCTTTTCTTCATCTTTAAATCTTCCACCACTCCATTCAGGCCTTAGGGTTAAAATCAATTTTTTTTCTAAGACAATTCTTTTAATTTCTTTGAAATTTAATTCATCAAGAAAGTCCAGCCTCCACTCACAAAATCCTTGTAATTTTTTTGAAGCTTCTTTCAGACTTCTCTCAGCAACAACTTTACATATCATTATCTCTCCTCTATAAACTCATCAATTTCTATTCCAAAGTGCCTCCCAACCTTTTTATTGTAGACTAGAACTTTATCTTTCTCTCTCAACTGGGATAGGCTTTTGGGTCCAGATGGTGTCACAAACCTGATAGTTTCTGCATTCTGCACTATTACACTAACTTTATCCCCAAAAATTTCTGCAGAGACAAGGGTTAGGGGTCTTTTTTCAATCTTTGCTCTTCCAACTGTCAGATTTCTTGCATTTCCCTCACCTGAAACAGCCTTTACAAAATCTCCAGCCTTTATCTCTGAAAGATACTTTGTTTTGTTATCACATAAAACATAGCAATGAACTGCACCACAGTTAACTCTGAAAGGTCTTGGAGAGACCCATTCTGACTCAATATTTTCTGAATGAATCAAAAAAAGCCCCCTTGAAAAGTTTCCCACAAGTAACCCCTCTCCCTTTTTGAACATAGATGTTGTGTCAATGCAAACTCTCTCACCACTTCCAACATTTAAAATTTTTTTCACAGTGGCTTTCTGAAGATTATATGTTTTCATCTGGAATTTTTCTAAAAATTTCTTTACGTCTTCTACTTTTTGGTTTTCAAAAACAACTCCATCAACTCCCTTCTCCAAAACTTCAAGCAATGCCTCTGCATCCTTTGTATCCGAGACAACTGCATAAAGGTTTGAACTTTTTTGCAACTAAATTTTCAAAGGGAATTATCTTCCAATTTGTTGCTCTGACAAAGAGATTTTCTCTTTTTGAATTCAAAATCTTTTCTTCATCCTCTTTTTTTTCAAGTTCAAATACCTCAAAATCTTTTTCTAAAAGAATGTGGGAGATAGAGATTTGCTCAATCTTTTGTTTCACATCCTCGGTTGAAACTATGAAGTTACAAATTCCAGCCTCCAGCAATGGAATTATCCTTTTTTTGGAAAAGCCTTCAGAAACTCTAAAAAATATTCTTTTCATTCAAAACCTCCATAGCCTCTTCAACGCTCCATTTCTTAAAAATAATCTTTGACAGCACCTTTGTTATCAAGGTTGGATTTTCATGTTGGAAAATATTTCTTCCAATAGAAATTCCACATCCGTGAGCCTCCATAGAACCGTAAACCATTTCCAAAAGCTCTCTGTTATTTGAAACCTTTGGTCCTCCTGCAATCACAACTGGAACAGGACATTTTTTTGTAACTTCTTTGAAGGTTTCAGCAGAGCCTGTATAGTTGCACTTTACAATATCAGCTCCAAGTTCAGCCCCAATTCTTGCAACATGGGATACGAGTTCTGGATTTAAAGAGTCTTTTACATTTTTACCCCTTGCATACATCATTGCAAGGAGAGGCATTCCAAACTTGAAACACTCAAAAGCCAAAAAACTCAAATCTTTCAGCATCTCAGGCTCTCCATTGCTTCCCCCAACATTTACATGAATAGAGAGGGCATCTGCCCCCAGCCTTATCCCATCCTCAACCTTTCCCACCAAAACCTTGTAATTTGCATCGGGGCTTAGGTTTGTGCTTGCAGAAAGATGCACAATTAAACCAGAGTTTTTAATAGCTTTAGGTTTAAGATTTTTTGCAATTCCCTTGTGAACCAAAACTGCAGAACTCCACCTAGAAACTTTTTGCACAATCTTATCCATGTTTTCGATGCCCTTGACTGCTCCCACACTAACTCCATGATCCATTGGAACTATCAAAAACCTTTTCTTTTTTGAAATTCTTCTCATTCTCAATTCTTTTCCATCCATTCTCCCACCTCCAAAAGCTCGGCATTTAAAATTGAGGCTCCTGCAGCCCCTCTTATCGTGTTGTGCCCCAGAACTGTGAAAGCCAAAGTATCCATTATTTTTCTAACTCTTCCAACTACTACAGCCATGGGATTTAAATCAAGCCTTGTTTGAGGTCTGTCCTCCTCCCTTCTCACCAAAATAGGCTTTTGTGGGGCTGTTGGAAGTTTTCTTTTCTGGGGCAATCCTGAAAAATTCTCAAAAATCTTTAAAACATCTTCAACTTCAAAATTAATGCCTGTCTTCACAAAAACATTCACCAAATGCCCATCTATCGTTGGAACCCTGTTGCAACTCACAAGAATCTCAAATTTTTTTCCAAAAATTTTCTCAGTTTCTTCAACGATTTTTTCCTCCTCTCCCTTTATGTAGGGAATCACATTTCCCAAAATATCAAGGGATGGCAAACCCGGATAACCTGCACCAGACACAGCCTGCATCGTTACAGCTGTAATTTTCTCAATTCCAAAGTTATCTAGAATAGGTTTTAGAGCAAGAGAGAGAATCGTCGTTGAGCAGTTGGGATTTGTGAGTATTGCTCCCTCCCATTTTCTTATCTTTTTTTGAACACTTAGTAGATTCAAATGCTCTGGATTTATCTCTGGAACTATTAATGGAACATCTTCCTTCATTCTATGGGCAGAGGCATTGCTTGCAACGATTTTTCCCATTTTTGCAAGTTCAACTTCCAATTTTTCTGCAACTTTTGATGGAAGTGCAGAAAAAACCATCTCCACATTGGAAGAAATCTCAGAAATATTTTCTATCTCAAAATCCCCCACATACTCTGGAACTTCTCCTTCCAAAATCCATTTCATATCTCTGTACTTTTTTCCACGAGATTTCTTTCCAAAAAGCTGTAAAACCTCAAAGTTAGGATGGTTCTCCAACATCTGGACAAATCTTTGTCCCACACATCCAGTCACGCCCAGGATTCCTACCTTCATGTGATAACCTCTTAAAAAATTATAAAAAATTAAAGTTCAATAACGCCAATAACAATCAAAAACAGTTGAAGAATTAGTTTTAAGAAATCTCTCAAATCTTACTAAATTGTTTTTACCAGTAAAATAAATCCCTTCTTTTACGGTCTTCAGCATTCATACTCACCTCCAGAACATGATGGTTTATAAGGTTTTCGGTTCTTTGTGGGAGCACTCATCTCTCTTACATATTCTTTAACTTCCTCCAAATTACCCACTCTTCGAACTATCCCACTTCCAACAATTGCCCCATCAGCCCCAAGCTTTAATACCTCTGAAACATGTTCAGGTTTTGAGATTCCAAATCCCACACACATTGGAATTTTGGTGTATTCCCTCATCTCTCTCATGAAATCATAAATATTTTGAGAAAGCTTTTCCCTCTCCCCAGTAACTCCCAAAAGAGAGACTACATAAAGAAAGCCAGTTGTAACTTTTAAAATCCTTTGAAGCCTCTTTCTTGGAGTAATGGGTGAAACCAAGAATATATTTGAAAAATTGTAGTTTCTAGAATATTTCACAAGCTCAAAAGACTCCTCAGGTGGAAGATCTGCCACTATTAAGCCATCAGATACTCTTGAAAAATCGAAAACGAATTTTTTGATACCATACTGTAATACAATGTTGTAATAGGTTAGAAGAACAATTGGAATCTTGTATCTCTCTCTCGTGATTTCTAAAACCTCCAAAACCTTTTTTGGGGTTATCCCACATCTCAGCGCTCTCTCTACAGAAGTCTGGATTGTTTTTCCATCTGCCACAGGATCTGAGTGGGGAATGCCAAGCTCCAAAATGTCTGCACCATTTTCTTCAAGAATATTGATTATCTTCAAAGTTTTCTCGAGAGAAGGATCTCCGCAGGTAATGTATGGAATGAAAGCCTTCTGATTTTTTTTCTTTAATCTCTTAAAAGTCTCATCAATTCTATTCATAAATTCATCCCAAAAATTCTTATTGCAGTCTCTACATCCTTGTCCCCTCTCCCAGAAAAATTTACAACAACTATATCATCCCTATTATAGCTTTCCTTCATCTTTTGCAGATGTGCGATGGCATGGGCTGTTTCAAAGGCTGGAATTATTCCCTCCATCTTTGAGACAAATTTGAAGACATCTAGAACCTCTCTATCAGTAGCATAGGTAGTCTTTACTCTCCCAATACTTACAAGATAGGAAACTTCTGGACCTCTTGCTGGATAATTTAAGCCTGCACTTCTTGAGTGGGTCTTTGAAATTTGTCCATGCTCATCTTGTAGGAGAAATGTGTAGGCTCCATGAAGTACTCCCTTTCTTCCCTCACTAAAAACAGCTGCATGTTTTTCTCCATCAAGCCCTTCTCCTCCACCCTCCACAAATATCAACTCCACATTTTCTGAAAGGAATGGAAAAAAGGCGCCCAATGCATTAGAACCTCCTGAACCGCAGGCAAGGATTACATCTGGTAACCTTTTCTCTTTTTCCAATATCTGTCTTTTTATCTCTCTCCCAATAACAGTTTGAAAGTCTCTCACAATCATGGGAAATGGGTGTGGACCAACTGTTGAGCCTATTAAGTAGTGGGTTTCCCTCACATTTGCAACCCAATCTCTCAAAGCTTCGTTTACCGCATCCTTTAAAACTCCAGAGCCAGATTCTACAGGAATTACATTGGCACCCAAAAGCTTTATTTTTAGGGCATTTAGTCTCTGTCTCTCAATATCCTTTTTCCCCATAAATACATCAGTTTTTAAATTCAAGAGGGCACCTGCAGTAGCTGTCGCAAGCCCATGCTGTCCTGCCGCAGTTTCAGCGATCAATCTACTCTTTTCCATCTTCTTTGCAAGCAAAGCCTGACCTATTGTGTTGTTAAGCTTGTGAGCCCCACCATGAACCAAGTCCTCTCTCTTCAGATAAACCTTGAATTTAAAATAGTTAGATAGATTTTCAGAAAAATATAAGGGAGTGGGTCTTCCTGCATAATCTTTGAGGTACGAATTCAAAGTCCTATGAAATTCTGAATCTCTTTTGCATTTATTGTGGGCTCTTTCCAGCTCCTCCAAAGCTGGCATCAGAGTCTCTGGTGCAAACCTTCCTCCAAATTCACCAAATTTACCATTTTTATCTGGAAAATTCACTTTCAACACCTCTTGCTCTCTCAACGAATTCCCTCATCAAAAAATAATCCTTTTTTCTATTACTTTCCACCCCACTTGAAACATCAACTCCAAATGGCATTACCTGCTGAATTGCAGAAACAACATTTTTTGGGGTCAAGCCTCCTGCCAAAATCAAAGGCTTTTTCACCCTTTCCCCAACCCTTCTGGTAAAATCCCAATCATGTATGATGCCACTACCATGACCTGAATCAATTAAAATCATATCTATTTTATTCTCAATCTTTTTAAAACTTTCAAAATCAAACTCATGAAAGACATAGCTCCTTATGAGCTTAGATTTGAGGGAGATTGGAGGATCCTGATATATTTGTATGTAATCTGCAAATTCAGATATATCTTTAAATTTTTTTGCATTTAAGGTAACTGCAATCCTTGAGATGAAAGATGGAACTAAATCCATCAATTTTCTGGCTCTTTCAAGCAAAAGGCTTCTCTTGCTCTTTTTTGTTTCAATAACAAACCCCAAGGCATCTGGATTGACTCTTATGGCATCTTCGAGCTCTTCCTCACAGGTGATACCACATATCTTTATCCACACAAGCTCAACTCCCTGAGTTTGTCTTCTAAATTTCTTGAAACCATTAGAGTAGTTCCCACCAAAATCCCATCTACAAGCTTTTTGACTTTCAAAACATCTTCTCTTCTCCTAAAACCACTCTCACTCAAAATAGGCTTTTTGGAGTTAAAATCTTTCAAAATCTCAAGGGTATTATATATATTTGTTTCCATAGTTCTTAAATCTCTGTTGTTTACACCGATTATATTCGCCTCTGTATCCATGGCTCTCTCCAATTCTTCTCTTGAATGAACTTCCAGGACAACTTCTATCCCTCTTTCATGGGCAAACTCTATCATTTCATCAAGTTCAAAGTAC
>JBHIDS010000137.1:0-6522 GCA_046760205.1 Candidatus Methanofastidiosia archaeon | reverse complement strand
GGGATGCATGTGGAGGTACTGAAAAGGACGATGATTGGAGTAACTCGAACTTCTCGATAAGCCCTTCAGGACCGACCTATGGGACCCTCACCATAATAAGCAATGAAGGTGGGTACCAAATATTTTTAAATGGAATCTACATTGGAATAGATAATGGGGATGGAATTGCAACCCTTAACTTGGAACCAGGAAACTACAACATTGTCTTGAAAAAGAGTTGGTGCGAAGTTGTGTCAGACACTGCAACCGTTGTTGCAGATACAACAACAACTGTGACGATAAACATGACATGCCAGCAGCCACCACCCACAACTCAGCCGCCCTCCACCACCCAGCCACCTCAAACCCCACCCCCAACTGCCCCACCTGAGGAACCTGACTCTGACGGAGATGGTTGGACAGATGCGCAAGAGAGTACAGCTGGCACAGATCCATACAACAAGGACACAGATGGAGACGGAATCTGGGATCCACAAGATCCTAACCCACTCATACCTGAGGAAGAGGAGGAAGTGGACAGCGATGGAGATGGCTGGACAGACGAGGAGGAGAGAACAGCTGGAACGAATCCAAACAACAAGGACACAGATGGAGATGGAATCTGGGATCCACAGGATCCAAACCCACTAGTTCCTGAGAAAGAGGAAGCTGAGGAAGAGAAGGACTCAGATGGAGATGGCTGGACAGACGAGGAGGAGAGAACAGCTGGCACAAATCCCTTCAGCAAGGACACGGATGGAGATGGAATCTGGGATCCACAAGACACAAATCCTCTCGTTCCTGAGATGAAAGAAGACATCCTTTCAAAGTATGGACTCTACATTGCCTTGGGCTTTGGAGGACTCGTTCTTCTGTTCCTGCTCTTGATGCTCTTGATGAGGGGAGGGAGAGAACCTCCTGTGAGAGAGGCACCGCCACCACCACCGCCAAGAAGGGAACCGCCGCCACCCAGAAGAAGAAAGAGACCACCAAGGGTAGTGAGATAGAAAATAGAATAAGGATTTTGGAAGGGAGACCTTAGGTATCCCCTCCCTTTTTCAACTCCAACTCTATGATTTTCTCCTCAATGTCTGCCAACTTCAAAACCCATTGCTCGGTGAGTTTCTTGTGGCTCTCTTCTGAGATTTTTCCAGAGATGAATTTCTTCTTCAGAGTTTCAAGGTCCTCCTCAATTCTCCCTTTCTCCTCTCTCAATTTCCTCAGAGACTCTACTTTTGAAAGACTCATCTTGCAGAAAGGGCAAGTATTTTCTTGGAAAATGGTCATTCCACAGTAGAAGCACTCCCTTGCAACTACAACCTTCTTTTTTTCCTTCAACCTTTTCTCTTGGGCTTCTCTCACCTTTAAAGCTTTCTCATCTCCAACGAGAGAAACCTTTTCAGATATGATTTTGGGTTTTGTCTTCTTTTCAGATGAGTAAGTTTGGTGTAGTTTCAACCTCTCGGTTTTTGAAAGCAGATTGAAAAGAACTACAAAATCAACCACCAAAATTACCACACCAGGCCAAAAAAAATTCTTATTCTCAAAACTCAGCAGTATGAAACCAAGACCTATCAAGAAAACACCTGCTACAACAAACAGATTCTTATTCACCTGTACACCTATATTTACTTTAACCCAAACTATTTAAAGTTTCTCATGAGCTCTAATCGATGCAAGCTTCAAATCTTGAAGAGTTTGAAAAGATGCAACTTTTGCTCTCTGAAAAGATTATTTTTAAAGACGAGTTTTCAGCAATTGATAGGGTTGCTGGAGTGGATGTGAGTTATAGAGAAAAGAGAGCTTGCGCATGTGGGGTGGTGATGAACTGGAACTTTGAGATTCTTGAGAAAAAAATCATAAAAGAAAGAGTGAATTTCAAATACATTCCAACTTACTTTGCCTTGAGGGAACTTCAGCCGAGTCTCAAAGTTTTGAAAAATCTGAAGTTTGACCTTCTCTTTGTGCATGGGCATGGCTTTGCTCATCCAAGAAGGTTTGGGCTCGCATGTTCTGTGGGTTTTGAGTTGGGTATTCCTACCATAGGAATTGCAAATAGAAAGCTCATTGGAGAGTACGATGATTCAGAAAGGCTCTCATATCTCTGGGACAAAGGAGAGAGGATAGGGATAGTGGTGAGAAGGGAAAAGATGAAACCCATATTCATTTCGGTGGGTCACAAGATTAGCTTGAAAACAGCTTTGAAGTTTACCTTAAAATCTGTTAAAAATCACAGATTGCCTGAGGTTTTGTGGGTTGCTCACCTACTCTCTAAGAAGAGTATTTCAGCTCTTTAGAGTATGCCCTAACAACCTCTGCCATGGTCTTTGCAAAAATCAGAGCATCTCCCTTTGGTTCTTCTTTAAGGTTTCTCACATCATCAAAGTTTCTCCGAAGTTTTTTTGGCAACTCGATCTGAACTCCATGGTTCTTTGCAAGATTCACTATGTTTTTTGGATTCTCTCCTCTTAAGCTCTCTGGAACCTTATCTTCGTTTAGAATCTCATAGT
This sequence comes from Candidatus Methanofastidiosia archaeon, assembly GCA_046760205.1. Classification (GTDB taxonomy): domain Archaea; phylum Methanobacteriota_B; class Thermococci; order Methanofastidiosales; family SZ-28-30; genus JBHIDS01. The sequence continues at coordinate 4,033 of JBHIDS010000137.1, read as the reverse complement.
ATAGCCTTTCTTTCAGCATCTCCTCAGTGAGTTTTCTCAACTTACGATTCAAACCTCCAAGAAAGATGGTGTTTTTGCACTTTCTTCTTCCATGTCCATGAATTGAGATTGCAGCTTCGATGTGTTCAAGAAATTCTTTCAAAGTCTCAGATTCACTGGTATCGATCTTGGTAGAGGAAAGATGAAACCTTTCATACTCCCTCTCATGGGTTCTGACCGATAAAACATAGAGAGATGCACTGGAAAGCTTGGAGATGTGGTTTGAAATCTGCTCTGTTCCAGGTTCGATGTTTCCTCCATGGATTGCCATAATTCCCACCTTCCCCTGAATTTTTGAGTACTCTTTAACCTGTGGATGTTTTAGAATTTCTCCTAACTTCATCTCTTAGAGTTTGAGGTTGGGTTTATAAGGTTTGGGGATTTAAAAAGTTTAAATTCCATATCAAAAACCTTAAAAGAATTGAACCCAACAAAAGTTAGGTGAAAAGATGAAGGAACTACATTCGATCATGTTTTTGATAGTCCTTTCTAGCTGCATGGCACAAGAATCTAAGAGTAAGGATATGAACATTTCAAATTGTCAAAAAATAGCTCTCAACCCTAACGACTATGATTCAAAAAATCAGAGAATTTTTTGACCTGGGATGCAGGCGAGTGTTGTCCACCTGCCTACAACATCGACGCTGACGATGTTATGTGGGAATTTTTTAAAACATCTGATGAGTAACAGCACATATAACTATTTTCTTTCTTTGAAAGCCTTTGCACACTTATATGATGTAAAGTAATGGGTTTTTCCATCAATTACCTCCAAATAGGGCTTTTCTGCAATCAAACCACCACAAAAAGAACACCTGAGTTGAATTTCATCACCATGAAAAACCCTTGTTCCATACTCCTCCTTTTCTGCCTTTAAAATTATGGAGGATTTCAAAGTTTCATCATCACACCTTTTCACACCTTTAAGGAATTTTAAACATTAGATTTTAAAGTTTTCGGTTTGGAAATTTAGAAATTGAGGATGGTTAAAAATCCATAAAATTGGATCAAAACAAGATTCTCCCACCAACTTTTAAAAAAGTTGTACGAAAATCATCGATTTTCGGACTCTCGGAAAATTTCATTTTCCGATAGTCTTCAGGACTCTCGGAAAATTTCATTTTCCGATAGTTTAACCAAAACAAGGTTCTTCTGAAGGAAGAACCTTTAACGCTCCTGATGGGTTTGCATCAGAGGAGAACCTCTAACGTTTCTGCGGGGTTTGCCGCAGATGCGTGGGGTTTGTTGTGGAACCGAAAGGTTTTTAAACTGCTCTTCTTTTCATGAGATATGAGATCTGAAAGAAGGGATTTACTTCCGAATTGATTTTGAGAGGAGAGCTTACTTTTTAAAGCGTGAGGAGTCGACATGTCTGAGGATGAAGGTATCACTGTAGGAAAGCATGAGAACTTCTCAGAGTGGTACACCCAGATAGTTTCAAAGGCAGGGCTTGCAGATGTGAGGTATGGAGTCCAGGGTTTCATAGTTCATATGCCTTGGGGTTTTAGGATTCTGAGAGAGATTCAAAGACTTTTAGAGAGGGATGTGGAGAGCACCGGGCACGAACCTTTCTTATTCCCAACCGTGATTCCAGAGAAAAGCCTTTTGAAAGAAAAAGAGCATGCAGGCTTTGCCCCAGATGTCTTCTGGGTAACAAAGCAGGGAGATCGAGAGATGGAGGAGAGGGTGGCATTGAGGCCAACTGGAGAGACTGCCATCTACCCAATGTATTCACTCTGGATTCGCTCCCATAAAGATCTTCCCTATCTGAGGTATCAATCCCGAATAACAGTTTTTAGAAACGAGAAAACCACAAGACCTTTCTTGAGAGGTAGAGAGTTCATCTTCTTCGAGACCCATGATGTCTTTGAAACTCACAAGGAGTCCCTTGAACAGATAAAAAGAGATGTGAGAACCATGGAAAACGTCGTCTGGAAAATTCTAAAACTGCCATTCATATTCTTCAAGAGACCTCAGTGGGACAAGTTCAAGGGTGCAGATGATACCTATGCCTCCGACACCTTGATGCCTGATGGTAGGAGAAACCAGATGAGCTCCACTCATGATCTTGGTCAGAGGTTTGCAAGAACCTATGGTATTTACTTCAAAAACGAGAAGGGAGAGGAAGAACTTGGATGGCAAACCTGTTTCGGACCTGGAATTTGGAGAATAATGGCAGCTCTCATAGGAATTCATGGGGATGACAATGGACTAGTTCTTCCTTTTGAGGTTGCTCCATTGAAGGTGGTTATAGTTCCAATTCTCTTCAGTGGTGAGGAGGAACTCTCTCAAGGTGTGATTTTAAGGTGCAGAGAACTTTTGGAGAAGATCAAAAAATTGGGCTACTCCTGCACCTTGGATGATTCAGAAAAAACTCCAGGTTATAAATTCAATCACTGGGAGCTTTTGGGAGTTCCTTTAAGACTTGAGATTGGACCAAAGGAGATTGAAAAAGATTTCCTAACCATAGTAAGAAGGACAACGAGAGAGAGAAAAACCATTCCACTAAAAAACCTCGCTTTAGAGCTCAAAAAGCAGAGAGATACTTTTGAAAAAGAGCTTGAGTTGAGAGCTTTGGAGTACTTTACGGAAAACACTAAAAAAGCCAAAGACTTTGAGGAGTTGAAGATGATCATTGAAAAACACAGGGGATTTGTAAAGGTTCCATTCTGTTCCATGGAACTCGATGGTGAGGAGTGTGCAGAGATTTTGAAGGCAGAGACAACGGCAGATGTTTGCGGTACTAGATTTGAAAACCCTGAGCCTACAAAAGGTGAGGGTTGCATAGTCTGTGGGAAGAAGGCTAAACACATAGTCTATGTTGCGAAGTCGATTTAAACGAAAACCTTTATAACCTATAAAAGAACCTGAAATCATGAAGCTTGAAAGAATTTTTGAAAATACAGATGTGGATGCAATTCTCTTGATGAACTCTACAGAACCTCATCTTGATCTGAGTTTCTTCTATCTTACAGGATTAAAAGAGGGTCTCTTCGAGGGCTGTGTAGCCTTGGCCACGAGAGATTCTCTTGAGGTTCTGGTTTCCTCTCTTGAAGAGGAAAGTGCAAAGATGGAGGATTTTGAGATTTGTGTTTTCAAAACCAAAAAAGAGCGTGAGAAAATCCTAAGGGAAAAACTCTCTCAATTCAAGAGAATCGGGGTAAACGCCGTTGAGCTCACCTATGGGGATTACTTAAAACTAGAAAAACTCACAGATGCAGAGTTTGTGGATGTTTCAGATTCCTTAAAGAGGACAAGAGTTCTAAAGACTGAAGAGGAGTTGAGGAGAATCAGAAAAGCCTGCGATATAGTCTCAGAGGTCGCGGAAAGAATTCCAGAGTTGGTCTTTGAGGGGATGAGGGAGTACGAGCTTGCAACAGAGCTCTCGTACCTTTTGAGAGGAAAGGGAGCCCAAGATGCCTTCACACCCATTGTTTGCTTTGGAAAAAACTCCTCAAAACCTCATCACTCTCCAAAAGATACCAAACTCAAGAGAGGAGACTTTATTTTGTGTGACCTTGGAGCAAAGTACGAGAGATATATTTCAGATTTGACCAGAACCTTATTTTTCAAAAGAATTTCTGAAAGACAAAAAAAGATGTACGAAACAGTACTTTCTGCTCAGAGAGAGGCTTTGAGGATAGTAAGGCATGGTGTGGAGGCAAAAAAGCCACACTTAAAGGCTCGAGAGATAATAGATTCAGGTGAGTTCAAAGACACCTTTATACATGGATTTGGGCATTCCATTGGACTTTCAGTGCACGATGGATATGCCATGAATTCTGAGGCAAACTTTGACTTGGAGGAGGGAATGGTTTTCACTGCAGAACCTGGAGTGTATCTTCCTGATTATGGGGGAGTAAGGATTGAGGATAACATTCTAGTCAAAAGAGAGGGTGTGGAGGTCCTCACTTCTGCGTCTCGAGAGATTTGTGTTGTATGAGGAGGAGATATGGATTTTAAGTTGATTCTCTTATCTGGTGCAGAGCATCTT
>JBHIDS010000136.1:0-6541 GCA_046760205.1 Candidatus Methanofastidiosia archaeon | reverse complement strand
ATCCCTTAGTTAAACAACTTTTTGGTATCTCTGATAATCTAAGATACGAATGGAACATTGATAGCAAGAAGATGAGTAGCGAAAGAGATTATTCTTTAAAGCTATCTTCTGGGGAGCATAAGATTGGATTAAAGGTTTCAGATGATAGAAAGCAAGGTTATACGGAAAAGACTGTTAGTATACCAAAAGGAGAAAATTTTGCAGTTATGCAGAAGGTTATTGAGGTTGATCCTGATGAATTATATTCTCTCAATAAATTAGATAACATTCCTTTAAAAGGAATATGTTATGATGCTGGTATTAAGTGGGATTATAATATTAAAAGTTGGAGAAATCTTACAAACGAACAGATAGAAAGAGAAGTAATAGATATAATTAATAGAGAACTTGATTGTAATGCTGTTCGAATTATGGGAAATGATGATAATATATTCAGAGTTGCTGATATTGCTATAGAAAAAGGAAATTTTGATGTAATTGCAATAAGCCCTAGATTTATTAGTGAGACAATGGATAATACTATAATAAAAATTGCTGATGTTGCAAAAAAAACAGAAGAAGTGAGAAAAAAATTTAATAATACAACATTTATTGTTGGAAATGAACTTCCTATAGACAATAGAGGAGTAGTTAGTGATGCCCCTACTTATAAACAAAGAAGTGATGAAGCAGGAAAATATATGAGCATGTTAAAATATCAAAATAGACTTAACAAATTTTTAAAAAAATTAATTACTGTTGCTTCTCAAAATTTTAAAGGTGAAATTACTTACGCCTCTACTTGGTGGGAGCAAGGAATTAGATGGGAAGATTTAGATTTCGATATAATATCATTAAACCAATATTATCATCCTGAATATAATGATGAAAATGATATTATTAGTATACTTGAAGAGTTTAGACAACTTGGTAAAAAGATATATATAACAGAATTTGGATGTGCGACTTTTGAAGGTGCTTTTGAAGCCGGAGGTGCAGGTTGGGACCCAAATATATATGGAAATAAAAAATATAGTCAAGAAGAGCAATCAAAAGCAATTAAATGGTATGTTGATTTTTTCACTAAAACTAAAATTTTAGACGGTATTTTTTTAGCAAACTTCATAGATATAGTTGAAGATGATAGAGCAAGTTTTGGTATTTTAAGATGTAAATATTTAGATTCCAAATATAAGAATGGTTGGACTAAGTCAAAACCAGAAAGAAAACTAGGATTTTATATGTATAAAAGCTTTAAAATATAAAATTAATTTAAATTATCAATCGCAGAGTGAAGGCAATGGCCGTTAAGAAACGTTCAAATAGCCCAAAAGAGGATTTACCCTTCCTCCAACAACCTTCTCACCTTCTCTTTCTCAAGATGTTTTCTCACAGGCTCCAAGAGTTCGTTTAAAGTTTTAGCTATTGCATTCTTCAAATCCAGAGGGTGTATCTCTCCTGATGTGTAGGCTCTTTCAAGCTCTTCATAGCTTGAAAACTCTACCTTTCCTCCATACTTTTGAGGTCTTTTTATCTCCAAAGTTTCTCTCTTTCTAAAGATTATGTGTTTAGTGTAGTCGAGAATTGGATTGTTTTTAACGATTTTTGGAGGGCAGTAAGCCTTTAAAATCTTTCTTTTAACAAGCTCTGAGGAGTCTTGGAGATATATACAAGTTTCGGGTTTTGACTTTGACATCTTCATGGCGATCCTCTGCTCAACTTCTGAGCCAGATGCAAGCTCGTCGGTGGGTTGCAACCCCATGAGCATGTGGTGAGAGATAACGACAGGTTTGTAAAAACCTAGCCTTTCTCCAATCTCTCGAGCAAGCATGTTCACGTTTCTCTGGTCGAGACCAAGCTGGCATATTTTAGCATTCAAGGTGAAGATGTCTGCACACTGCATGGCAGGATAAATGAGCTGTCCAGAATTCAGAATATCGGTTTGTCTTCTCCCCATGATGGTGAGGCATCTAAACATTCTTTTCAAGGTGGTGTTCTTTGCAATCTTAAGTACTAACTCCATGTAGTCTTTATCTATTAAGTCTCCTGCCCAGATAAGCTCTACCTTAGAAAAATCAACTCCACAGGCTTTGTAAACCTCGATGAAGTATCTTCCAACGTTTCTTATTTTCTCAATATCTCCCCCCATCTTGTTGTTGAGATAGGCATGCCAATCTGCAAGGAGCAACTTGAACTTGATCTTCGCCTTGAGTAAATCTTCAAGGTTTATAGCTCTTAGGAGAAAAGGGATGTGTGCCAAACCACTGGGCTCGTACCCATCGTAGGCGATTACCTCATCTTCTCTCTCTAAGAGCTCTCTTAGATCCTCAAGAGTCACTATTTCCTCGCCCACCTTCTTCAAATACTGGATTCTGGTTTCAACATCCAATCTCTCACCTTTTCAGAGTCTTTCAAGCCATGAGACTTCTCCGCCCTCAAGAATTACTTGAAACTCCATATCGAGGGTGAGTTTTAAATCTTTTGGTTTTTCAAAAATCAAAGTGGTAAAGTCGGAAAGCATGAGCTCCACTTCTTGAGGTATAACAGAGATAACCCTTGCCCTCAATGGAACTTCATCAAAGATTCTCAATTTTCCTTCCTTTCTGAGCTTTTCTACAGTCTCGAGCTCAAAACTCCTCTCCTCCTCAAGATTTTCAATTTTCAGCTTTGGGTGAACCTTTGTGATTTTAAAGGCTTTCTTTGAAAGTAAGAGAATCTCTCCTTCCTCATACTCTGGCAACCTTAATGCTATGGTCAATCTCTTCTTCTCTTTTGAAACATTTTTTATGGTTTTCTTAATCCTACCTCCAAGTTTATTTTTTAGAAGATTTGCAGCCTTTAGAGCCTCGTTCTTTCTCACAAACCTAAAATCAATACCCTCCCTCTTTTTCTCAGTTTTGATTGAGAATTTGTTTTTCTTGAGGATCTCGAAAATCTTTCTCTCAAGCTTTGAATCCAGGGGTTTTTCATCCCTTCGCACCTGGAGAATTGCCTCGTAATAGGAAGTTTGAAGTATCTCACACTCTCTACACACCGAAGGTTTTAGGAGAATCTCAAACTCCTTTTGCTCAAAGATTGCATCTCTCTGATTTTTTGTAAGATAGAACCTTCCCTTCAAATCGATTGAGAGCTTGTTTTGAGAAATTCTGTGTGAAAAAAGAATCTGAGATTTTCTCTCAGCTGAAAATTTCCTCACAAGCAGGAAATCCACACCTAAATTCTTGAGGGCATACCAAATAATATCCTCTATCTCAGAGAACTTCTTTGAGTTTATAAAATAAGATAGGCAGAGTTTGCATCTTCTTGCCCTCAAATTCTCAACTTCAAGAATTGAATGAGTTTTAGAAAAGCATTTTTCACATAATCCTTGAATCGTTGCAGGTTTTCCACACCTATTACATGGTATCACAGAGTCACCATTTGAGCGTGCTGAATTTTTCCAACCTTTAAGATTTTTTTCTCATCTACCAAACCAAGTTTTATAGCTTCAGAGATTACATTTTTTCCAACCAAATTCAGGATTGTGGCTCTCTGTAAATAGAAAGACACTTTTTCGATGGGAAGTTTCTCTCCAAAATAGAATTTCTCTGAGACATTAAGATGAAGTTCTCCTTCTGAAAAGCTCTTCCCCAGGATATCCTCATCACAGCAAGCCACCATCACCTCTCCCTTAACCTCATACACCTTAATGTAAACATACATCTTCAAACAGCCCTCACAGTGTATCTTGCCCCACAGGCGTCACACTTTAAAAATAGCAATCTGGCTTCTTTTGTCAATTTGGTGTCTGGTCTTGAACACTCGTGGCAGATGACATACTCTTTCACATACCTCTTGAATTTCTCGTTTATTTGGTTGTTTGAGAATCTTCCTTGAAACACCGCACCCCTGTTTTCTATCTCACCAGCAGTTGCAAGCTCTCCTGAGAGATACTTTAAAAGGTGATCTTCTGAGCGATTCAGAATCTGTGCAATCTCTCTAAAGTTCTTTACCAAGGTTCTGTTTCCCATGACAAAGGATTCGACTCTTGGAATCTCGAACCTCGATTCCTCAAAAACTTGTTTTGGGAGTTGAGAGAGGGCTCTTTTCAGGTTCTTTTTGTAATCGTAGGTCATGCTTTAGGTATAAATTACGACTTATAAATACTTTGGTTTCCCTTTAAAAGGTCTTTAAATCTTTTTGAATCGTCCCACATATAGATGTTGTTGAAGAGAACGTACCTCTTCCTCTCTTTAAATTTTGAAAGCCTTTTTTTCAATTCCATGAGGTCTGAATCTGTATATCGATATTTATAGTTGAATTCTCCAAAGAGACCGTGCAACCTGGTATAAAGAATTTCTTTTTTTGAGAGAGGCTCTCTCTTCAAGATATCTGTGACATGGATTAGATTTAGAGAACCACAAATCCTTCTCACAACTTCAAAATTCTCTCTCCAATCTCCTCTAAGCTCTAGGGCAACTTGAAAATTGATGGATGAGAAAAACTCTTCAAGGTTTTTAACATTTTGGGAGTTGCATGAAAAGGAAGGTGGCATCTGAATCAGAATCAAGTTCGATCTCAAGATTCTTGAGAACTCCTCCATCCTCTCCCAGAGCTTGAAGTTCTTTTCTGTGGGCTGTAAAAAACCATAATCTTTGTTTTTTTCAAGCCCAGACTTTTTCCATGTGGGACTTTGTGGGGAGTGAGTTATTCCCTGAAAGCACTTTAGGATGAATTCTCCAGGAAGTCTTCTCCATCTTTCAACAGTCTTTCTCTCAGGCATTTTATAAAAGGTGCTCTGAATTTCCACCAAATCAAATTCTAGAAAGTACCTCTTCTGAGAAACTGGAAATCCACAACAACCTATCCTCACTTTCTCCTCCTCAAAATCGAAACTATTAAAATAAGAATCACAAAAACAGAGAAGAGAATTCCAGCCATCCTTATCTTTTCAAACTCTTCCACAGCTTTTTGAGAAAAACCCTGAGACTCCATGGCTTTGATGATTGCCAGATCGTATCTCCTCATGCCCTGACTCTCTTTGGCAGCCACAAGACTCGCTTTGGACTGTGAGAGATAATCTTTAAAGAAGAAGGTTTTTTGAGCCTCCTCTAGAAGCCCTTCTGCCCTTTCAATCTCTAATTGCGTTCTCTGGCTCATTTCACTTACTATTTGGGAAGACATCTCCTCAGATTTTTGAATGAAGTCTAAGATGCTTATATAATTGTTCTCCTCTCTCGCCCTTCTCAGATAGTACCTTGCTGTTTCAGTTTTGGTGGGTGCAAGGTTCTCTGCCCCCATACTCACAGCTTGATCGAGATTACTTTGAGCCTCTGAAAATCTCTCTGCTATCAAATTCTCTATTTCTGATCTTTTATCCTCCAACTTCTGTTGAGCTTCAATAGCATAGTTTAAAGATTCTGTGTAGTGCATCTTTTCATGCTCCCGCTTTGCCACACTGAGTAAAACCTCTATTTCTGAGGTATCATTCAATCCCTTGCTCTTCTCAATTTCAAGCTTCTCTGAGACGTTGGAGATCAGGTTTAAAGCCTGATTTTTTAGGTTTTGTCTCTGTGAGATTCTTGAATCGTTGTGACTCAACCAGTCGAAGAGTTGAAGGGCAAAGAGAGTGTTGTCTCTTTTTTTTAAGTGAGTTCCAAACATTGAAACACTGCCAATGGCAAAGAGCCTTCCCTTAAAGTAATCTCTCAAGAGCATGAACTTTGGCAAATCCCCCTTTTGATGAACTATCACGCCATCGTATCTCTGGGAATAGGCTTCTTCAGAACCTTCAAGAATAATTCCAACACCCTCTAGAGAACATCCAGTTGTGTAGAGCAAGCTTTCAAGGTATCTAAAGACCATGTGATTTGGAAATTGAGTGATGGGAATCCAGTGTTTCTCCTCCTCAAAGTTACTCTCATCAAAGATTCTGTCCCAGTTAAACTTTATCCCAAAGTGCTCTGAGAGGGTGTTCAACCTCAAGGTGGAGCCTGAAAGATTATTCTCGTCTGCAATGAGGGCAAGTCCTCCTCCTTCCTCAACAAAATTCGATACCTTTGATATCATCTCATCTGAAAATAGGGAGTTTGGATAGGAAACAACGAGAACCTTATAGCTTGAGAGATCCTCAGGTAGGTTTTCCTCATGCTCTAAAAAGTAGTACTGAGCCAAAATATTCTCAAGCTCTGAAAATCTCTTTCCAACGAAGAGCACCTTTTCAGATTGAGCCCTCATTTCAGGATATGGAATTAAGAGGAGGGCAAGGATTAGAATTGTAAGTACCCTCATGAAATCATTCCTTCTCAGGAAACTCAGCCTCCTCTATGAGCATCACTGGAATTCCATCCCTTATTGGATATCTCCTTTTGCAGGAGAGACAAACCAATTTCTCACCCTTCAATTCAATGTCCCCCTTACAGGCTGGACAGGCGAGAATATCTAGAAGTTCTTTGTCTATCATGATATACGATAGGGAAGTAGAATAAAAAGCTTTCCCCCCACTGCAAACCCAGTGGACACGTTGTTGGCCATTCGCTTCGCTCAAACCCACTGCAAACCCAGTGCACCTGCGGCAAACCCC
>JBHIDS010000135.1:0-6653 GCA_046760205.1 Candidatus Methanofastidiosia archaeon | reverse complement strand
AAAGCTGAAACAAAGAAAGCTGAAACAAAGAAAGCTGAAACAAAGAAAGCTGAAACAAAGAAAGCTGAAAAAGACAGAGATGTGGTGTACATAGGAAGAAAACCTGTTATGGCTTACGTTTTAGCCACTGTAACTCAGTTCAACATGGGTGACTCCGAAAAAGTTGTTCTCAAAGCCAGAGGCAGAGCAATCTCAAAGGCAGTGGATGTCTCAGAGATTGTGAGAAACAGGTTTATGCCAAACACCAAAGTGGACGACATAAAGATTTCCACAGAGGAAGTTCAGAGGGATGACGGGTCCACCAACAACGTCTCAGCCATTGAGATTTTCATGAGCAAGTGAACCACCTCATACCTCTGGTTTTTATATTTTTGTTTTGAATTTTTCATGACTCAATGAGCTTTGCCTTTTTGTGTTATTCCCTCACAAAGATTATTAAAAGCATGGCAATCCCAGAGAGGGTGAGAGAGAATAAGAGAGGAGCAAAGATTCCTATCTCTTCCCATAAAATCCCAGCTATGAGAGAGGCTGGTAAGGCACACAATCCCACTATCATCTGGAAGGCTCCCAGTGTGCTTGCTCTAAACCTTCTTGGAGAGAGCTCTGATACAAAGGTCTTTTGCACAGGCTCTAAGGCTGCCCTGTGCAACCCGTAAAGAACAAAGATGATGAAGATACCTATCTTGGAGCTTACCAATATGAACCCCCCACAAACAGAAGCCCAAAGAAGATATGAGAGAATTAGGATAGGCTTTCTCGAAAATCTGTCTGCAAGCTTTCCAAATGGGAGAGCCATGAGAGATGCCACTAAAGAGAAGGTGAGATATAGAATTGGGATAGAAGTTATTTCAAATCCCGCCTCCTTGGCATAAACCAAAAGAAAAGAATAACTGAAGGAACCTAAGGCAAAGAGAGCACTTAAAAACAAAAATAGCTTGAAGTTTACATCTAAATCCTTTAATTTTAATCCTTTATGGATTCCCCTGGTTTTTCTCTCTTTGATAAAAGTAAAGATCAGAATGGTTCCAATGAGGGAGGGCAGGGCTGCAAGAAGAAACAATCTTTGAAAACCAAGCCTTTCAAACAAGAGAATGCAAAAGAGAACCCCAAAAACAGCTCCCAGATTGTCTGCCATTCTAAGTATTCCAAAATTTCTTCCCCTGTTCTCTTTTGTGGAAAGGTCTGCCACCATGGCGTCCCTTGGAGCTCCCCTTATCTTTCCTCCTCTGTCCAAAATCTTGAATGGTACGAGATATTGCCATGTTCCAGAGAGACTGTAACCAATTCTCGAGATGGAAGCTGCAAGATACCCTGTCCATATAAATATCTTTCTGCGCTTCAATCTATCAGAGAGGTAACCTGAAGTTGCCTGAGATATGGAGACTATAGCATCACCAAGACCATCCAGAAATCCAAGAATTGTCATGTTGGCTCCAAGATATGTGGTGACAAAGAGGGGCCAGATAGGAAATATCATGTCAGAGCCCATGTCGTTTAGAAAGGAGGCAAGGGAAAAGGTTAAAATGGTTCTCTTGGATTTTTTCATAGAGTACCTGAATTCATACCTTTAAAAATCTTTTGAGGTTAAGGGCTTGGATACATGTACTCACCTTTTTGGAATCTATCCCTAACAGGGATAGGTAAAGATATTCTTGCAAAGCCTAAATCTGAGATAACAATTCATTTTCTGATCCTATTTAGAGCTAAGATTCCCAGAACTAGAATGACTATGATCAGAATCAATTTTTTCTGATAGTCATTTTTGGTAAAATCACTTTCAGAGTCTGGGTTCAAAATTTTATTTTCGAAAACAACAGAGTTCAAACTCCCCTCACTCTCTACAAAGATCTCTACCAAACCTTCAGATTCAACCTCCACTCTCAAATTCTTTCTCTTCTGTGGTTTTAGCTTGAAATTTTCTTCAGAGAATTTAACCGAAGAGCTTGAACTTACTCTAAATTCTCTCCCCCTTTCATCTCGATTTGTAATCTCAAGTTCAAATTGATTTTGGTCCAAAGGTTTCAAAACCAGCGGAAAAAAGGCTTTCTCAAGATCGTCTGCAATCTTTGCAACGTAGAGCTCAACTGAGATTTGTCTCTCACATTCCTCTTTCAGTTTTTCTTGAGGAGGATTGAAGTTCTGAAAAACACTCCAGGAAGGTCTATATGGATGCTTGTAGACCTCAATTAAGAAGGTGTAGATTCCTTTCTCGAAGAATAGATAACCTCGAGCCTTTCCAAAGGTAGGTTGAGAGTTGTCTATCCTATAGTCCAGTTTCTCAGAAATTTCCCTCGCAATTGCATCAAAGATTCTCATCTCTTTTCGATATCTCTCTTCCTGAGAGTATGGATATGCGATGTATCCTCCATATGAATGATAGTCCAGAGCTAGAATGAAGGAGTTCTCCTCCAAAAGCCTTTTCATGTTCTGGGTTTCAGCCTCTGAAAAAGGAGCCTCTCCACGATAGATCTCAGAATATGGGTTGTCAGAAGAGGTCTTGTCATTCAACCAATGGTAGTCATAGTTTCTGTTGAGGTCAACTCCATCTGGGGGATTGGTATTTTTTCTCCAACCGAAAAAACCTTTCTCCACCTTCACGTGTCCATCTGGGTTCACCATAGGCACAAACCAGAGCTCTCTCTCATCCACAAGCCTTCGAACCTCGGGATCGCTCTCATAGTTTGAAAGAATGTGATTCAAAAAGTACATCACAACTTCAACGGTGATTGCCTCTCTTGCATGATGAGCTGCAAAGTATAGAACTTGGGGCTCGTTTTCATCCATAGAGGGATTGTCTGTCACCACCATTGCGTAAACCTTTCTTCCCTCATAACTTTCACCTATAATCTCCAATCTAGTTATATCTGAATAAGCTTTGTTGAGATTATTGAGCTCGGAAACCATCTCATCATAGGTGTGGTACTCCTCTGGGAAACCATTGGGCGATGCCAAAAGAAGCAGGAATACTCCAAAAAACAAAAGAGATGTTTTCATATTCTTTGGCTCTAATTTTTATGTTTAAAAGGTTTTGGTATATCCAAGAGCTTTGTTATTTCAAACTCAAAGTTCTCCTCTCTCCTATAAACCCTCACATTCGATGCAAAAAACCTGAAGAGAATCTCTGAGTTCCAGGGAGTTCCTCTGAGGTCAAAAATCTTTCCTGCATCCACCACTTCAATTTCGGTGAAATTCTGACTTTCTCTAAGTTTGAAGGTTGGATTTTGAATCGTTAAAATTCTTTGGTTCTTTTTAAGAATTTCCTCCACCCTTTCAATGTAGATGAGTTTTTCTGCAGAAAATCCTTCAAACTTCAAAACCTTCTCTGAGTTTTTTACTCCATAAATCAAATGAAGCTTCACCACTTTATAGTACTCCTCCTCATCTGAGGCATAGATGTAGGTTAGAAATTCCACAGGAAGCATCTCTTCATGTGAGAGAGTTAAGTTTTTAATGGCAATGCTCTTCAAGATGAAAAGAGTTGGGAGGTATAAAAGTCCAATGGTTGTAAAAATCACTAAGACGAGATTTATAAACTTCTGGTTCTTCTTTAAAAAATTTTTTTTTCTATCACTGATGAGGGATAGGAGAATTACTAAAAGCAAAGTAAGAGACAAAAATCCATCGTTTATCTCTATGAGATTTAGAGTGAAAACCTTTTGAGAGATAGGAGCAAGAGGAGTTATCCCCCACAGAGAGATGAAATCAAGGAAAAGATGTAAATTCAAGAGGGAAAAGAAGAAAATACAGAATCTTAAATTTCTCTTTAGAATGAATACAAAAAAAGTCAAAGCTGTGAAAGAAAAGAGGTTGTGACTCAAGCCCCTGTGTCCAAATACATTCAGCAGAAGCAGTGCAATTCTTCTTGAAGGATTTAGGAAGTAATATGTGAGGAGAAATACAACTGTTGTCAAAACATCTATGTCTGGCAAGAGTCCAAGCAAAGCGTACTTGTGCCTCTCTCTTTTATAAGAAAATAGATAGCAAACTCCAATGGATGCTCCGTAGTGGATTATCCAGTTTGGCATATTTTCAATTTCTATCTAGTTTAAAAGGTTTGAGGTTTTGACAAATCAAAAGATTCACTTGAACAACGCATCCATGGGATAAACCACAATGCCCTTTTTCGTTATCTTCATTGGCCTCAATTGCTCGTCAAAGTCTGTTCCCCTCAATTTCTCTATTTCTATGGCTCTCTTCTTGGAACCTTTGTCCTTCATGACATGGAGAATGAAAACCCCTCTTGCAAGAAAGCTCTCCACCTCTGTGGACTTGTGGGACTCTGCAAGCATTAAAGTGGTACATCCTGTATCTGCGAGAAACTGCATGAAAGAGAGCATCACTTTCCTAATTTCAAACTCTGTCTTGAAGAGTGACCTCAACGATGTGATTGAGTCTATCACTATTCTTTTGATCTTTTTCTCTTTCACTCTGGTGTGAATCTCATCCATTATGGAGAGAATGTTCAACTCTGAATCTGCAAAGGACTTGGGGACGAACCAGGTTCCATTTCCAGATTTTGACAGTAGTTCCAAAATTTCGATGTTTGAAAACTCCCAGCCAAACTCTTTCATATTCTCAATTATTTCAGAGGAAGGTTCTTCCAAGGTCACAAAGAGCCCCCTCTCTCCGTGCTTTGCACCCTCAATAAGAAACTGCATTCCAAAGATGCTCTTTCCAGCCCCAGGTCCACCAGAAACGAGATAAGGTCTTTTTTCGATGATACCTCCTCCAAGCATTTCGTCCAAACCCTCAATCCCAGTCTTCGTCTTCCTCAAATCAACCGCCTCTCGAGATTAGCTTTAAACCCGACTTAGAGATGTCTATATAGTAGGAGATAGGCTTATCCACCAATCCCCGGATCCAGTCTATCTTGAACTCTCCTGGATAGTTTCCCTTATAGGTATTCACCTCTAACACTCCATCCAACAAGAACCTTAGAGAATTTTCTATCTTCTCGTCTTTTACTCCCCTCTCCACTATGAACAATCCCGTCCATTCCATCTCCTTGAGTTTGGATGCCTGGTTTAGGGCAAACTTGATCACCTGTTCTGGTTCAAAGTAGATCATGAGGGAGGAGAGAGAGTCGAACACCACTACACCAGACTTCACATCTAAGTGTTTGGAAGCCTCAGAGAGGGCGAGACCAAAATCCATGAGGGAACTCTTGTCTATTGGAGCTGAGAAAGGCTCTTTTGATTTTTTGGTTCTCCATGGAAAGCAATCTATGAATAAGAATCTATTTTTTCTTTCAAATTTTTCAAAACCCATCTTGAATCTTTCTAAGTTTTTTCTTATCTCATCAGGTGAGATGTTAAAGTTGAAGTAGATTCCTCCTCGACCTCCAGAAAGTTCTCCATAGAGGAACTGCTGACTCCAGAGCTGTTTGTAGGGATTTGGATCACCCATTATCAAGATGTTCATGCAGGTTTTTTGGGGAAGTGGGTACTTCTCGGAAAGTCCTACAGCCACCCAGCCTCCTTTGACTTTCATCTTTTTAATTTGAGAGACTCTCTTTCCAATCTCTATCGTTCTGAGAGGAATCTTGGGCTTTCTTGAGCTTGTCTTTTGAACTTGCTCTTGCTTTGAAGAAATTTTTTCAGGTTTTGTTGCTAACTGTAACTTTGATATAGGATAGCCCAAGACATCGGTGTAGCGTTTTAGAAAGGTCTTCACTCTTGCCTCACTTAGGAGGTGAATCTCTATCTCTCCTCCCAAACTCACATCCTCAATAAACAAATCTACAATCTCATCTCCACCCCTATCAGCATAGGTCAGGGCAACTATCTTTCCCTTAAGAAGGAGTAGGTTTCCCTCCTTCCTTCCCAGAAATCTCAAAACTCCGTTGAATCTTTTCTCACTTAAAGATGTGAGGGAATCTCGAAACTCCCTCTCTTTCGCCTTGAATCTCTGTTTCACTATGCCTTTTCCAAAATCCATCTCTCCAACCTCTCCTAAAGTGAGATTTCATACTCAAATAGTTTTTTTCTTTCTAACCCTAAATTTTATCTTCTTTTTGGGGGTTATCCATTTGAGCTTTTTTCTGCATTTGATGTTTGGAGGTTTCTTAAAAGGTCTTTTTCTGAATACCATGAAATAACTTAACAAGAAAGCTTATAAGGTTTTCCAATGTTTTGGCTTTGGGACATAATTCATGTATTCTGCACATCAACAGCTGATGTTGAGGTAGCATAGCCTTTTGATGTTGTAATCACATGCTCTGGTAAATGCCTCCTGCTTTCTGCACACTTTTATGCACCTCCCAAAAATGAAATTTGTTACAGAGATTACACAATTTGTGAAAAGTATTTTAGAGAAAGTCTCCAAAATCTTTATATTGCTTTGTAAACATTCTACTTGATGAATATAGAAAAATTAATCGAAAAGCTTGAAAAGCTTTTATCTGAAAATAAAGAAAAGGAAGCATTAGAGTTGGTTAAAAAAGAGGCTAAGGGGAAGGAGGATGAAGTCGCATATTTTCTAGGGCATTTTGGAGATAAATTTTTAAAAAATGGTAGATATGCTATTGCTTTAATTCATTTTGATTTTGCAAGGAAAATTGCTGTAAATGAGGAATTGAAGAAATTGGCTACTGAAAACAATGCAACTGCCTACAACAACCTTGGAATTCTTTTAAAAGATTTAAAGAGACACGA
>JBHIDS010000134.1:0-6696 GCA_046760205.1 Candidatus Methanofastidiosia archaeon | reverse complement strand
ATCACTAAAAGAATTTAAAGGTTTAAAAGGTTTCAGGTGAAAAGAAGAATAAGATTTATGATTACATAGTAATATGAAGTGAGTTAAATTCCATTTGAAATCTTTGATAACTGATTTTTAAATCTTAACCCACCCAGAGCAGATAGAACATGATGAGATAACCAAGGATGAGCATCAAGGTTGAAATCAACCATACCTTTTTGAATATTTTGACTCTTCTTTCCTCAAGCTCTCTTTTATTCATCTCGACCCTTGACTTTTATCTTTTTCAGTCTGAAGATGTCTTCTCTTTCTCTCTCCTCAAGTCTCAGCTTTATGAATCTTTTGGCAAACTCCAAGGCTGGAATCACCACAAACTCCAAGGCATTTGTTCTCCTCTTGGTTTTTTCTATCTCATCCAGCAATCTCTTCATAGAGGTCTCTATCTCTGCTGCGGCGATTATCTTTTCCAAGAACTCCTCCCATGCTTCTACTGCCTCATCAAGCCTTGCAGAGGTTCCAATTATTCCATAACCTCTCTCATCCAATCTCTTCTTTACAGAAGTGAACTCTATCTCAGGAACGACGATCCCCATGATGTTTTTTGACCTAACCTGAATTTGGGGGTTTTCCTTCAAGGCAAAGGCTGCAGACTTCAAAGCCACAACACCTTCCACAGCCCTTGCTATGGAGATTTTAATTTTTGCCCTCTCATAACACTCGTCAAGCTCTCTTCTGACATCTTTCGCCTTCTCCATTATTTCGAAGAATTCGAGAATAAGCCCATCTCTCTTCATCTTGAGCAACTGATGCCCTCTCCTTGAGAGAGCTATCCTCTTTTTCACCTCTAAGAGTTCTGATCTCGTAGGTTTTATCTCTGCTATCGCCATTCATCCCCTCTCTCTATAACTTGGATGATACTTTTCAAGTAATTTCCTCTCTATCTTGGTGAGGGCAGACTCTGGAAGTATTGAGAGGAGCTCCCAACCCAAATCCAGGGTATACTCTATATCTCTGTTCTCATACTTTCCCTGTCTTACAAAACGATCCTCAAATTCATCTGCAAACTCCAGAAACTTCCTGTCCTTTGGAGAAAGAGCCTCCTTTCCAACTATGGAAACTAATCCCCTAAGATCCACTCCTTCGGCGTAGGCAGCGTTTAATTGGTCTGATAGAGCAGCATGATCCTCTCTCGTCTTACCAGCTCCAATTCCTGACTTCATCAATCTTGAGAGGGAGGGAAGAACGTTTATGGGGGGGTATATCCCTTTTCTATGAAGCTCACGGGAGGCTATCATTTGCCCCTCAGTTATGTATCCTGAGAGGTCTGGTATTGGATGGGTCTTGTCATCCCCAGGCATGGTGAGTATCGGGAACTGGGTAATGGAGCCCTTCTTTCCCTTCACAACACCTGCCCTCTCGTAGAGGGTAGCAAGGTCTGTGTACATGTAACCTGGGTACCCCTGCCTTCCAGGTACTTCCTCTCTTGCAGCTCCTATCTGCCTTAGAGAATCACAGTAGTTGGTAACATCTGTAAATATCACCAAAACATGCATCTCCAAATCGTAAGCCAGATACTCTGCCGTGGTGAGTGCCATTCTTGGAGTTATAAGCCTCTCAACTGCAGGGTCATCTGCAAGGTTTAGGAAAACCACTGCACGCTCTAAGGATCCAGTCTCCTGAAAATCCCTCATGAAGTACTGTGCTTCCTCAGCAGTGATCCCCATAGCTGCAAAAACAACAGAAAACTCTTCTTCAGTACCAAGCACCTTTGCCTGTCTTGCAACCTGTAGCGCAATGTCGTTGTGAGGGAGTCCTGCTCCAGAGAATATGGGAAGTTTTTGACCTCTAACTAGGGTATTCATCCCATCTATGGTAGAGATCCCAGTCTGGATGAACTCTGAGGGAGGCTGTCTTGCAGAGGGATTTATGGCTGCCCCCACTATCTCCAACCTATCCTCAGGAATTATGGGAAGCCCTCCGTCAAGAGCATCTCCAGAACCTGAGAGAATCCTTCCAAGCATGTCGGATGAGACTGGCATTCTGACTATATCTCCAGTAAAATTCACATACGAACTCTTGTCTATTCCCGTTGTGGTTTCAAAGATCTGAATTACCACTATGTCTTTTGAGGTATCCAGGACCTGACCCCTCTTCACTTCCCCACTGCTCAACCTGAGCTTCACAAGCTCCCCAAACCCTATTGGGTGAGTCTTCTCAACGAAAACCAGAGGTCCTGCCACCCGATTTATAGTTTTGTACTCTCTCATCAAACCACCTCTTCCAGTTGCTTAAACTCAAGCTCCATACTTTGCGCAATTCTCTCAAGCTCTGACTCAAACTTCTCCTCGAACTTCACCCTCGCCATTTCATTCTTTGACTTTAGCTCAACTATACGTTGGAGGGGAACTCCCAAGTTTAGAGTCTGGTGAGCAAGCCTTGAGTACTTCAAGATTGCCTTTAGAAGAAGGTATTGCCTCTCAAGAGAACAGTAGGTATCAACTGGATGAAAGGCGTTCTGCTGAAGGAAGAACTCTCTTATCATTCTCGCCACTTCCAAGGTGAGCTGCTCCTCCTCAGGAAGGGCATCTGAGCCTACGAGTTGAACGATCTCTTGGAGCGCTGCTTCCTTTGTAAGAATGTCCATTGCTCTTCCCCTAAGTTCCATAAAATCTTTAGATACATTCTTTGAGAACCAATCCTTTAAAGAATCCAGATATAGGGTATAGGAGCTCAACCAGCTTATAGAGGGAAAGTGTCTTCTCGCTGCAAGGTTGTCCTCCAGACCCCAGAAACACTTGGTGATTCTCAAAGTGGCTTGGGTGACAGGTTCTGAGAAATCTCCTCCTGGGGGGGAAACCGCTCCCACAACGGTGACAGAGCCCTCTCTCCCAGATAGCGTTATCACTCTTCCCGCTCTCTCGTAGAACTCTGCAAGCCTTGAAGAAAGGTATGCTGGATAACCCTCCTCTCCAGGCATCTCCTCAAGCCTAGAGGAAATCTCCCTCATGGCTTCAGCCCATCTGGAGGTGGAGTCAGCCATCAAGGCAACACCATAGCCCATGTCCCTGTAGTACTCTGCTATGGTTATTCCAGTATAGACTGAGGATTCTCTTGCAGCAACTGGCATGTTTGAGGTGTTGGCAATCACCATGGTTCTCTCTAAGAGAGGATTACCAGTCTTTGGATCATCGAGCTCAGGAAACTCTGCCAAAACCTCAGACATCTCGTTTCCCCTCTCCCCACAACCTATATAGCATACCACATCTGTATCTGCCCACTTTGCCAACTGTTGTTGAGTCACAGTCTTTCCAGAACCAAAGGGACCTGGAATACAGCCTGTCCCACCTTTAGCTACTGGAAAGAAGGTATCGAGGACCCTCTGTCCAGTAATCAAAGGCACATCTGGAGCAAGTTTTTCTCTGTATGGTCTTGCCTTTTTCACATGCCATTTCTGCATGAGTTGAATCTCCCCAGAGTCCAGAACACAAACTACCTCATCAACGTTAAAAGAACCTTTCATTATATCCTTCACAGTTCCTCTCATGTCAGGTGGCACCATAACCCTGTGCTCTATGGATAAGGTCTCCTGCACTGTGCCAATTATCTCTCCCCCCCCTACCTTGTCTCCCTTTCTGACCAAGGGAGTGAAGTCCCATTTTTTACTTCTGTCAAGACCTGGAAGAAAGATCCCTCTGGAGATGAAGTCACCGGATTTCTCTATGAGAACTGGAAGAGGTCTTTGTATTCCATCATAGATTGATCTTAAGATTCCAGGACCAAGTTCTACAGAGAGTGGCATCCCAGTGCTCGAAACAGGTTCCCCAGGCTTTAAAAGAGAGGTATCCTCATAAACCTGAATGTAGGTGTAATTTCCAGAAAGCTGGATAATCTCCCCCATAAGCCCTTCCTCCCCCACCCTTACAAGATCTGCCATCTTTGCATCTAGATCCTCTGCCACCACCAAAGGTCCTGCAATCCTATAAATCAACCCTTTTTTCACTTCCATAACTCAACACCTATTGCTCTCTTTATCTTCTCCTTCAGACCAAATGCAGTCCCGCCAATAAGCATCACAGTGGGCATGTGAGACTCGTCCAACCTTCTCTTAAGCCTAAAGGGAAGTTTTTCATAATCATCTAACTTTAAAACGAAGATTCCTAGCTCCCTGTCCTCCAAACACTCCTCTATTCGTAAGATCAGCTCCTCTTGATTTAAAACTTCATATATCTTTCTTATCCCAGTGAGTCTAAAACCTGTCACAAAACCTGAATCTCCAGCCACTGCAATCTCCATTAAATCACCAAATGTTTCTTGATTACCTCCATAGAAAGTCCCACCTCTTTTGCCCTCACTATCATTCTTAAATTCTTGATCTCTGCCTCCTTTGATCTTATGTAGAGCATCACTGGGAGAATGGATAGGGGATAGTAGTGGGAGATTCTCAGAGAGTAATCTATCAGGTACTTTTCAAGAGATACCTCTATCTCAGAGAGAAGTGCATCTCTAAGCTCAGAGAGGGCACTCCAGTAGGGATAGTTCTCAAGGTTTCTGAAGAATTCCTCATAAGAGAGAGTGGCAAATCTCTTCAAATCTGAGGGCTTGAACTTTAATCCCTTGAGGATCAAAGAATTCAGAATCTCTTTTGATGAAACCCCAGCCTTGAGCATTCTAAAGAGCACATTCAAGTTTGTAACATCGATTTCAGTCTTGAAGAACTTTAAGAAAAGAGCATTCTCTGCACTAGAGGGATCTATCATATCCACCACTCTTAGGTAGTAGAACTTGTCCAAAGCGTCTTCCGCTTGTTGTAGAGTCACACCTCTCTTCAACTCGTCCTTTTTCAGGTTCTCTTTTAAGACTTTATGGTAAGGAGTGCTTCTCAGTTCTTCGATTACCTCCTCAAAACTCCTTCTCCTTGCAAGGGTTAGCAGAAATTCGTATGAGAACTCCCCTGCAGGAACGATGGTTCTCACAAGCTCCTCATAATCTGCCTCATAATAAATTCCTCTGATGATGGTCTTGAGGTTTCGAACATCCCAAACCTTTAAGTACTCTTTTATCATCAAATTTGCTCCACCCTCTGATATATCAATGAGCTTTGTGAAGGTCTTTGCAAGATTTGAGTTTAGGGCATGCTCTATGAGATCGACTCCTGAAAACTTAGAGGATAGAAGGTCAATGTCCTCCTTGTACTCTGTTTCTCCCAGAAAACGTGCAATCCCTGGAATTTCCATGGCTTGAAGTCTCGGATATACTTCTTTCCTCAAGAGCTTTCTTCGCATCACCCGCACTCTTGCAGTGATATAGGCAAAGTCAGCCAGCTTAGATTTTAAAAGAGGCATGAATCTCACCTGAATAGGGCATCGAAGACCTTCTTCAAAGCTCGAGAGTTGACCTCCGAAATCATGGTGTCAAATGTCAGATCCTCCCTCAAGGTTCCATCTTCATTCTCCACAACGATTCCACCAGAGCAAACTATATTTCCCCCATATTCCATCTCGCTTAACCTTCTGACCGTATTTTCGTCTTTTTCATTGGAGTAAATTTTTTCGCCATTTACCGCTTTGAGTAACTTTTTTAGAATGGTAGAGGAATCCTTTAAAAAATCCTCTCGGCTCTCAGAAAGAACTTTCTCAAGTATCTCCCTCTCCACCTTGAACCTAGCTTTCTTCACCTCCAACTTTACGTTGGAGAGCTCCCTTTGTCT
This sequence comes from Candidatus Methanofastidiosia archaeon, assembly GCA_046760205.1. Lineage (GTDB taxonomy): Archaea > Methanobacteriota_B > Thermococci > Methanofastidiosales > SZ-28-30 > JBHIDS01. The sequence continues at coordinate 1,007 of JBHIDS010000134.1, read as the reverse complement.
TAGTTTTTCCATCTCCTCTCTTGCCCTCTCCATTCTCTCTCTCTCAATCTCCAAAGCTCTTCTCTTGGCATCCTCTATGATCTCTTGAGCCTCTCTCTCACCCTCTTTCAAAGCCTGCTCTACCTTTAGTCTGGCTTTCTTTTTTATGTCTTTTTTTATTTCCTCTAAGGTCATTTCACCACTTACTTGAAAACGAATAGCAGTATCAGGGATATCAACAACCCAAATATAACAATGGTTTCTGGAATCACGGTCATCAAAAGTCCTTTTCCAAAGAACTTTGGATCCTCTGCCATGGCACCAACTGCCGCAGCTCCTATACCTTGCTCACCAAGACCTGCACCTATCCCTGATAGCCCCACTGCAAGCCCTGCTCCAACTGCAATCAGACCTTTCAAAATGGCACTCGCCATATCCAATCCCAATTCTTCTAACATCTCATCCCTCCTTTTCAACGTATTTTTTCAAAAATCCAAAGGGAGCATACTCTGTCCCTCCACCCTCAAAGAACTTAGGCATGAACTCCACGTACTGCAACCTCAAGGAGTGAATACCAGGTCCTATTATCCCTAAGGCAAGATTTATTGCATGGAGTGAAACCAAAAGTATCATCAAAATAATCATTACCAAGACTGTGATAATGAGCAAGAATCCCTTTCCAGAAAAGCCAAATCCAATTGCCCTTTCAATCATGATGTTTGCAGCAAGAGCAATTCCTGCAGAGGAAAGTCCTATAGCAAGTAATCGAGTGTATGAGAAAAGATTGCTTACAAGGGTGAAGACTTCAATAACATACATTGCACCCTCAGTCATTACAATTATGAAAACTCCAATCAAGATAAAAGCAAGGGTTATTGCAAGAGGAATTGATATAGGTCCTATAGATTTTTCCTGCATTACTGGAATTTCAGGAAAAAACTTTAGGGCATAGGTAAAGAACAGATAGTACACTCCCACAAGAACAATGATCCATCCAATCTTTTCCTCAAGAGCTTTTTTAAATCCAT
>JBHIDS010000133.1:0-6755 GCA_046760205.1 Candidatus Methanofastidiosia archaeon | reverse complement strand
CTCAAAAGTGATCTTAAGAGTCTTTCCAAATAGATCAACCTTTGAAATAGGATCTTTGGTCTTCTCTTCTCTAAAGGTTTCAGAGACCTTTGCTCCTGCCACCATATCTAAGGTGTCTCCTCTTCTAAGATACCTTCCCTTCTCCACCTCCTGACCAATGATCTCTGCCTTCTTTGGCTCTATGCCATAGATTGAGGTTTTAGAAATTCCCCTTCTGAGTTGAAGTTCTGCATCTATTATCATCAAGGGCGTGGTGGCAACCACTCCCTCTATTTTCTCAAACTCCAAAATATCTTCATCCTCAAGCTTCTTCTCTTCCCCCTGCCCAAAGGCGCCTCCAGGAAAAACCCATATTAAGGAAACATCCCCAAAGCTCTCAAGCTGTCCTGTTATATTTTCCTGCAACCCAATACCTATGGAGACCATGGCAATTATTGCTGCAGTCCCAATCACAACCCCCATCATGGTGAGAAAGGCTCTGAACTTGGACCTTGAAAGATTTCTTAAAACCATCTTTGTGAGATCGGAAAGCCTCATTCAATCTAATCCTAGAAGTGCCTTTATAAACTTGATTATCTTGTCCCAGAGAGACTCTTCTTTTTTTTCTCCCTCTCCTGTGGTTTCCTCTTTCTTCTCAATTGTGATTCTTACCTCTTTTTCTATGAAATGCTCTCTGTTGAAATCGTCCACATAGGTTATCAGGAGCTTTGCAATGTGCTCGGTAGAGGTTGCACCTTTAGAGACTGTAATCTCGGTCTCGAAGGTCTCGAAGTCATCAGATTCCAAAGTTCCAACATAAAAGGATTCTCTCTCAAGCTCAAATTCTAAAGGGGCTTGGAGCTCAACAGTTACTCCATTGGCGTTGAACCTTCCAGTGTTTACTATGTCTGCAGAGAAGGTGAACTTTTCCTCAGGCGTTACACTCTCTTTGTAATTCAGGTTGATTACCTTTAGGTGAATGACTCTCAGAACTGTAATTCCCACAGAGCTTGTATTGGTGTAAGTGACACCATTTCTATCTTTGTACTCCAACTTTACTATGAGGTTGTAGATCCCACTATCAGCATTTCCATCTATCCTGAACTTGGCCTTCTGTACCAAGGACTCTCTCACATCCAACCTTTCAAGAAATATAACAGAAGAGGGATAGAGAGGAGAGAACTTTCCAAGCCCTTGAGAACCTTCGATGCCTGAGAATTCCAGAATCAAGCTCAAGGCATCCCCAGTTCCCTGATTTTGCAGGATGATAGATAGCTCAAAGCTATCCCCAGGAGCAATCTCTTCAGGGTCTACACGAAATCCCTTTATGTAAACAGATGGAGTTTCTGAGGTGTACTCCAAAATCACTTCAATATCTACATCCAACCTCTTTACATCGATCTCTTCCGAGTGGGTTATAAAACCAGCCTTTTTCACAAAAAGGATGTAAGTATGGCTCCTCTCGATGACAAATTCACAAACTCCATCTTTGGTGAACTGGTCCTTGATCTCTTTCTCATCCTCATCTGGAAACTTCTTATCAAGAGAGCACTTGGCATTCTCTATGGGATTGTCAAATTCATCTCTCACAGAGATTGTGAGGATTACAGTTTCCTCTGCCTTAGCAAAAAAAGGTTTGGAACTCATTATGATCAGGAAGATGAAAATTATTCCAAATTTTCTAATCCAAACTTTATTGGTTCCCATTAAATTTTCTCAAAAATCAAACTTATAAATCTTTTGGTGATTGATTCAAAGAATCGAAAGACTTATATAGTCAAGATGAGAAAATTCTATCGTAGGATGACGAAAATCAAGGTGATTTGGTGGATGGCAGAATTATTGCTGTATTTGGTTTGATTCTCTTAGTACTTGGAGGATTTCTCTTTGCATATCAACCCACCAGGTTCGTTCCCTATGAAGCCACAGAAACCTACACTGAGAGCGAACCTTACATCGATTGGGAAACTGTTGAAAAAGAGGTCCCAACGACAGAGACCTACGAGGAGCCTGTGATAAAGGAAGTGACTTACCAGAAACCTGTTGTTGTGGATAAGACCTTACCTACCACACAGACCACCCAGCAACCTTATACATATTGTCACTGGGGATGGGATGGTTGGTGGTACAGCTATCACTGCCATACAGGCTATAGAACAGTGACTTCCACAAGCACCACCACTCAAAAAGATGTTCAGTATGTGACAGACACCAAGCAGGTGATAGAATACCAGACTAAAACCAAGACAGGGACCAAAACAGTTGAGGAAAAGGTTCCTGTTACAAAGTACAGGGATGTGGAGAAGACGAGAACGGTTACCAAGTACAGGGAAGAGAGGGTGATGTGGCCCCAGTACCTTGGAGGAGCTCTGGCTCTCATAGGTTTGATTCTGGTTCTCGTTGGAATGTTCGTCTACTTAAGCGAAGGTAGAGCACAACCTCAGCAGGTTGTCTATCGGACTATAGGTCCTCAGGCTCCATCTCCAAGAAGAAGGGGAAGAAGGAGAAAACCTCCTCCAAAGATAGTGGGATGATTCACCTTCTATATTCATTTCCTTTTATTCAGCCTTTTCTCAATCTCTGAGATGTAGTTTTCAATCTCTTCCTCTAAAGTCACTCCAGCGATGTACTTAAAGACTGGATAGGGGGGAGGCATCTTCCTAATCTCTCTCTTTCTCTCCTCCAGAATCTTTGGTTTCTCTTTCATGAGAAAAGCTCTCCCTTGAGTTTCTTGTACTCTTCTCTGGTGATTTCTCCCTTGGCTCTCCTTATAGCCAACTTCCTTAGAGTCGTTTTTTCAGGTTTTTTCTCTCTATCCTCTGCCTTTATCTCTTCTTTTATCACAATCTCAGGTCTCTTTCTAAGGATAGCTGGAGGTTTGTAGTCGTACCTATTGAAGTACTCATTTGCGAAAGTACACGTTGGAGTGGGCAAGGGGCTTTTTGTGTTGGGATTTATGAGAAGAGACTCTATAGCCTCTATTAGATAAACCAAATTGTATCCAAACTTCCAGTCATTTAAAATATGGGTGCAAACGTGTCCCTTGTGTTGCTCATACTTCTCCTCTGGAGGACAGATGTTTGGATGGAAGATGGGAGTCTTCCAACTAACCAAAGGTCTCTGAGATGGATAGTTCTTAGTTATCTCTATCAAAAATTTATGATTATAACCCCAGTCCACCGTATCTCCATGAAGTACTGGTCCAGGGACCCCTTTCAGAGAAACCTCTATCTTGACTGGAAACTTGCGAAACTCTGGGTCTGACACTTTCACGTTGTGTTTAACCTTTCTTCTTATGTTGTTGTACTCATTTCTAAGTCTCTTTGAGAGAATCTCTGGATGCAGGGGCAATCAACCACCTGTTGGATCTGGAATGAGCTCTATCATATCTCCATCCCTGATGCCGGTGTTGTAGATCTCAAGCTGTCCCTGTAGAAAGTCCTTGCCATGCTTTAGAACATAGGCACCAGGAGCCAAACCCCACTGGTTTGCCGCAGTCTCTATGATGTCTTCCATGGTGTGGTCCTGGTCAACCTCCATGGTGATTACGTTTCCTGTTTCAGGATTTCTTACGCTAACCCTCATTTTACCACCTTGAAAAAACTTTGGTTGAAAATATATAAAGGTTTGGGTTAACAGGGGTTGGCAGTGAATCATAATCCTTTTCCTAATAATCAACAAAGCATCTCCAAAATCTTTAAAAATCTTTGTTTTTTTGAAGATATTGACTATTGAAAGGGTAATTATGATTTAGCTCCAAACTTAGATAGGCGAAAATCTTTTATAGTTCTTTCTCAAATTATGTTAGATGAAAGAAGCTACGTATAGAAGACTCTACAGAGTGCTACATTCCAAGGAAAGCATATCCCATCTCTCGAAAAAATTCCGAATGCCTGAGGAGCTTCTTCTAACCATCCTGGCTCAGAAGATAGTGAGAAAAACCAAGAAAGATTACCACATCGTAAAAAGACAATCCAAAAAGTTGCATAGGGAGTGGAAGAGGGGGAAAACTCTACTCGAAATCTCAAAGGAGAAAAGGTTCTCTCCAATCCTAATGGCTTCTTTCATCCTAACAGAGGATGGGATTTCCAAAAGAGAATTTAGAAAATTCATCAACAACCCAAAGAGCATAGAGGATAGAAGGTTAAAGATTGAGATTTTAGAGATCATTGAGAATGACATGGTTTACTCTCCCAAAGGTTTGGAGATTCAGAGAGTGAATGGGGAGTTTGCAGAGTCCAAGATAAGGGAATGGCTTGAACTTAAAAGGATATCCTATGCAACTGAAACAGAGATAAAAAGGGAGCATAAAAAGACTCCCGATTTTCTGCTAGAAGAGGTTTTGAAGATAGATGGGAGAAGCATAAACTGGATAGAGAGCAAAGCCTCTTTTGGGGATAAAACCCAGATGAGGAGGGACTACAACCAACAGCTCAAGCACTATCTGAATTTGTTTGGAGAAGGTTTGGTTTGCTACTGGAATGGTTTCATCGATGATAGAGTGGGAAAGGTTACGAATTTTTACTTAGATGAGAGAATCTCTGCTGCCAACTCTACCCTCTTTCGGTGGGGAAATGGACTTAATAGCAGAGATTAAGAGAAAGAGCGTTCACTCTGTTGGAAACCTCGTTCCCATCCTCTATTTCTTCTTTGAAAAAAGAATAGCCCTTATATTACTCTTTTCACTCATGATGATTGTTTTGATCTTAGAGTTTTTGAGGTTAAGATTTGAGAGAGTAAACAGATTCTTTCTGTGGTTCTTCAGTGGTCTAGAGAGGGAACATGAAAGAAAGGGAATATCTGCACCTGCCTTTACCTCTATCTCTTTTTTTCTCACAGTGCTTTTGTTTTCAAAAGAAATTGCCATTGCAGCTCTCTTTTTTCTCACTTTGGGTGATACTGTGGCAGCTCTTGTGGGAAGGAGATTTGGAAAAAGAAGGTTTCAAGATAAGAGCCTTGAAGGGTCTTTGGCTTGCTTTCTCACCTGTCTTTTTATTGGTCTTCTGATACTGGATTTCAAGCTTGCTCTCTTTGGAGCCTTAGCAGCAACCCTGGCAGAAGCCTCTCCGCTTCGGATAGATGACAACTTTAAGATTCCCCTTTTTTCTGGAGGAGTGATGCAGGTTCTTAAAATCATCTCTTTAAAAGTTTGAGGAGGTTTTCCTTTGGACGTTTCACCTTCTTTTTCTTCATTTTCTTAGGAGCAACCCTTCTTCTATATTTGTAGAGAATGTATCCCAAGCCTGCAACGTAAACCAAAAGAATCAGGGGATTTGCGGTGAACCTTCTGATGATCAAATATCCAAGGATTGCTAAGATTAGAGGAAGGAAAAATCTTATTCCCTTAGAGAGAATTTTTATCATTGAATCACCTGAATCGAAAAAAGAAAAGAGGTAGGAGGTAGCCTTATAGGGGCTTTACTACCCTCTCTTAATCTTAAGGATATAAAAGGGTTGTCTGAGAGCATAGGAAAAGTTTTCACTCCTTGGGTGTTCCCACACTCTTTGGGGGCCATTCTGGCAAAATCTCTCTCTCCTCTATTATGGTCTCTATTCTGTATGAAACCTTCATGCCTTTCAAGGCTTTATGAAGCTTTTCAAGAATCTCGAAAAACTCCTCCTCATTCTCCCACTCTATGAGAATGTCATGGTGTCCTGCCACAGGTTTTAATTTTAAAGCCCTTAGGGCAGAGATAACATCTCTTATAGATGCACCCTCACTATTCATATAGAGGTCCACATAGCTTTTCAAATCGATCACCTCTCATTCTTGAAACTCAAAGGATATAAATTTAGTGGTAATTTAGCTCAAATTAAATTGAAACTTAAACTATTAAAGGTAAATTTTATCATTTTACAGTATGACGTAAGGACATGAACAAAAAAGTCAAAGTAACCATCTACAGGTTTACTGGAAAACAGCTTTTCTTCAACATAGACTCCAAGTACTGTAGGGAGTGTGATTTAACCATTGAGGTTGCAGAAAAGGTTACAAGAGAGCTTGGCATCCTCCAGCAGTTTTTGTAAATAGAAAGCTCCTCTCTCAAGGGGTGGTCCTAAAGGAGGATTTGTTGAAGTCGGAGATTTTAAAAGTTTTGAAGTTATCCCAGAAAGTCTGATCGTTTTTACATCATTGCCTTTAAACCCTATATCTCCATAGGTGCAAGATAGAAAATCAAGCTTCCAGATTCTAAGGGGAGCTCGAGTTTTAGGGGAAGATTCTCTTCTTTTAAACTTATGAAAACAGAATCAGAGATGTATGAAGATCTCAGAAAGCTCATCAAGTAGGAGAGATTGAACCTGGCTGAGCAAGGTTTTTTAACCTTAAAGCTTTTCACAGATTGGTTCTCTTTTTCTATTATAATTCTCACTTTTCCAGTTTCTCCCTCTGAGGTGATTTTAAGCTCTTTCTCATCAAGCTCAAAGATCGCTGTGTTCCCAATTATGGCAACGTCCCTTATCCCCTCTCTGAAAGTAGTGGAATCCATCTCGATGGAGGTTTCATATTTGGTATCTATGATGGGTAAACTTTCCTCAAGCCCCTCCAAAAGAGCACTCTCAAACCGTCTCTCCACCAAACTCTTCAAGACAACACCAAAGCTGTTCTCCAAAACATCTATCCTTAAGGAATCTCCAAGCTTTATCCTTTTGGAGATCTTTGAGAGAGTGTTTAAGTCTACCCAGAAGGTAAGGTCTTTTTTCGTGGAAAATTCTTTAAAAAACTCCCTTAAAAGAGTGAGTTCAACCTTGCATACCAAGGAGGGATCACAAGCTTC
>JBHIDS010000132.1:0-6844 GCA_046760205.1 Candidatus Methanofastidiosia archaeon | reverse complement strand
AATCAAATTTCTAAAGATGAACCTGAAACTAAACAAAATTGAAAATGTTAAACCTATTCTTGGAGATGCAAAAGAGATTTTCCCTGAGCTTTCAAAGATAGATAGGTGCATAATGAATCTCCCAAAGAGCTCTTTTAAGTTTCTTTCTTTAGCTTTGAAGTATGCGAGGATTACCCATCTCTACAGCCTTGTAGAAAATCTTGAGAGAGAGATCGAAAAAATCAAAAATTTTGATAAAAGAATTAGGATAGGAGAAATTGTAAAGGTAAAATCTTACTCACCAAAAAAGAGTATATATCGTTTCGATATTTGGAGCTAATCCCAAAGGTTTATATACGTAAAGTACCATATTAATATACAGCTATTGGTGATCTTGTGGATGAGTTGATGTTTCATGAAGATAAAATCTTAAGGAAAACGCAATCTTTGTGTCCAGAGTGTCTTAAAGTCATAGATGCCACCCTGTGCCTCAAGGAAGAAAAAGTCATCATGAAAAAAGAGTGCAAAGAGCATGGAGTTTTCAGAGATCTTTACTGGTCAGACTACACTCTTTATGAGAAGGCAAAGAGTTTTCAGATCGATGGAGATGCTCTTGAAAATTCCCAAACCTCAAGAGAGAGGGGATGTCCATACGACTGCGGACTTTGCAACGAACACAAAACCCAGAGTATCCTTGCAAACATCGATTTAACAAACAGATGCAACCTAAAATGTCCTGTTTGCTTTGCCAATGCTGAAAATGAAAGACACATCTATGAACCTTCCTTCTCCAGAGTCGTTGAGATGCTCTTAAACTTGAGAAACCAGAAACCTCATCCCTGCGAGGCAATCCAGTTCTCTGGAGGAGAACCAACCTTGAGAGATGACTTAGAAGAACTAATAAGAACAGCCAAAAAATTGGGATTCAAACACATTCTTCTTGCAACCAACGGAATAAGGCTTGCAAAGAGCAAGGTTTTTTGCAAAAAACTCAGAGAGGCTGGGCTTGCAACCTTATATCTACAGTTTGATGGAATAACCGATGATGTTTATCGAAGGTTGAGAGGTGCCAATCTCTTGAAAGTCAAGAAAAGGGTGATTGAAAACTGCAAAAATCCTCAAACTCCAAATGTTACCCTTGTTCCTACCCTTCTTAAGGGTGTAAATGATAACCAAGTTGGAGACATAGTGAGATTTGCCTCAAAGAACAACAGGGTGGTAAAAAGCGTCAACTTCCAACCAATCTCATTTTCTGGAAGAGTGGAGTTTGGAGAGCTTGAAAATTCAAGAATAACCATACCTGATTTTTTAAAGCTCCTTGAGGAACAAACAAATGGAGAGATCCTTCAAGAAGACTTCTATCCAATTCCCAGTGTGATACCCTTTTCCCACTTTGTGGAGGCTTTGAAGAATTCAAAAGAGTTGGAATTCACCTGTCACTTCTTATGTGGAGCTGCCACATATGTTTTCGTTGAGAAGGAAAAGATGATTCCCATTACAAGATTCATCGATGTTGAAGGGATATTGGAGTTTCTTGAGGATATCTCGAAAAGAGAGATAAAGACCAAGCTGGACAGAATTAGAGCAATTTCAGAGACCATCAGAGAATTGAGGAGATGCTATGATAAAAAAGAGGCACCAAGTTCTGTGAATGTTGAAAAGATGTTTGTCAAAATCATCAGGGGAGGGGGAGGAGGGACTTTGAGTGAGTTTCACAAAAATACCTTACTTGTAGGATGCATGCACTTCATGGACCGTTACAATTTTGATTTGGAGAGGGTGAGGAGATGTTGCATTCACTATGCACTTCCAGATGGAAGAATAGTTCCATTTTACTCTTACAACACGATACACAGAAAAAAATTTGAGAAGGATTGGTATTTTAAATAAGAAAGAAAAAACCTACTCCTCAACGAACATGCTCATAGCGAGAAGAGCTATTCCCATGAATGCCACAACTCCTCCAAAGTACTGTGGCCAGTAGTCTACCTCTCTCTTGAACTTCACAACTGGTCTCTGCTTTGTAACTTCTCTAGTTTTCTCAACAGGTATCGACTCATAAATGGTTTTGCTTATGGTTTCTTCTCTGTAGTCTAAAACATAGTCTTTATCTGTTACTTCTTTCGAAACAGTTTTGTATCCTACAAAGCTTACACCATATGGATAATACCAGTAGTAGTAAGGGTAGTAGGGATAGTAGTAGTAAGGGTAGTAGGGATAGTAGTACCCGTAGTAATAGTAATAGTAAGGATCGCCATAGTAGTGGTAAACGTAGGGAACTTTTTCTGTTACAGTCTTTTTGGTTTCAATCTCTTTCAAATAGGGTGTTTGGATGGTTTCTGAGATTTCTCTTGAAACCAGCTGATACTCTAAAAAGCTTTCTTGTACTGTATAGGTCTCTATGATTTCATAGGGAATGGTTCTGTGAGCTCGAATGAGAACTCCCATGCTTCCTCCCAAAATGAAGAGGACAAACCCAAGCACCACAAACATCCTGTTCATGCCAACACCACATCTCTTCTGAATTTCATATGATATAAAGATTTCGGCTAGGATAGTAGGTTTTGAAATTAACCTAATTTCCTCATCTCCTCCTTCCTTCTCCTCGTAGAAGAGATCTTTCCCTTCTCATCCTCCAAAAGAGGAATCTCAAATATGAGCAAGGGATGAAAACCTTTCTTTTTTCTTATCCTGTTGATCTCCTCTGCATTATCCCTTGTTTCGCTTGAAATGAGAATTGCATCCAGATCCTCAATATCTATGGCAAACCCAAACCTGTCCTTGATCTTTAAAATCTTGTAGTCCTCCCTCCATTTATATCCTAAACGTCTTAGATATTTTACAAGTTCTGATCTTCTCTTTTTGTAAGGATGGATGAGCTCTGAAAATTCTTTCTCTGAGAGCATCTCATCTGCTGTAATTGCGATGAATGGAAACCCAATTTTAAAGGCCTCTCTTAAAAAGTACTTGTGTCCCTCATGCAACCTGTCAAAAGTTCCAGATGCTATTATTTTGAGTTTTGGCATATTCAACCTTCCCACTCCATATCCAAAACATCTCTTATCTCCCTTGAAATCTTCTTCCCAATTCCCTCCACATTTTTCAGCTCCTCTTCTGTGGCTTTGAAAACATCTCTCACTGTCTTGAACCTTGAAAGTAATCTCTCTGCAAGCACCGCGGACACCTGGGGAAGCCCCTCAACGATGAATCTCTGTCTCTCTTTAAGGCTCTTTGGTTTCTTCTCCCCCCTCGCTACAACTTCCCTTTTTTTAACCAGTTGCTCTCTTTTTGCGAGGCTGATAAGAAACTCTGCACTCTCCTCCTCTGTCTTTGTGAAGAGAACTGGAACCTTAAAATCGCACATCACAGAGATTAGGGCAGTCTGTATGGCATTTCTTGAAATCTTTCTAAGATTGTAAATATCATCTCCCTCAAGAATCATTAAAGGCATGAGGTAGCTTTGCTTCAACTCTCTTATTTGAGAAAAAAGTCTTCCATCTATCAAAGACTTCAAAAAGTCTTCGGTGGTTTTTCTCTCCACCCCAATTCGCTCTGATAGAACATAATCTCCAACTTCAAGATTTTTGATCTCAAGCTTTACTTTCTCAGAGAGTTTTTTTAGAATTGAAGAACTTTCCCGAGAGTCGCAAATTATCTTGATGTTGGGTGAAAACTCGTCGAGGGATGCCTGTTTCTCTGAAGGCTTCTCCTCAGGTGCCCTCATTCCCTCAAGCAACTTTTTCATCTTTTGCTCCTTTCTTCTTGCAGTGTAGTAGAAACCCTCATCTCTCGTTTCTCGGGTTATGAGAACAACAACCTCTCCACTCCTCCTTCTTCCAGTTCTTCCCCTCCTCTGAATGGCCCTTATCTCAGATGGTACTGGCTCATAGAATATAACCAAATCCACCTGAGGAATATCTAGTCCTTCCTCTGCCACACTGGTGGCTACAAGGACGTTGTAATTCCCTTCTTTGAAGGACTCTATTATCTCTTTTTGTTTTTTCTGGGTTAGACCAATATCGTTTTGCTTGGATGCCTGCCCCACAAACCTTACAGCTCTAACACCCTCAAGTTCTGAGAGCATCTCTGTTATCTTTTTTGCAGAATCTCTAAAATGAGAAAAGACTATTATCTGTTTTTCCTTGTTCTCTGAAATCAATTCAGAAAGCTTTGTGAGTTTTGGATGTTTCAACTTGATATTTCGAGCGAGGAGCCTTGCCCTTTTGACCTGCTGGTTTTTAACTATCTCTCTTGCAGATTTGGCTTTTTGGCTCTCAAGCCTTTTGAAGTAACTTAGGAGAGAGTCGATCCCTTGAGTCTCTAAAAGGAGGATTCCATGATGAAGTTTTAAAGCTGCAGCCTGAGCCTTTAGAGCAGGATAGAGATAAGGAGGAGGATTTGGTTTTCTCATCCTCTCAGTCAGTCTTCTCTGGAGCTCCAAGAGCTGCACTTTGGTTGGGTTTTTTCTCCTAACTAGGTTCAGTTTTCTCAAAATCTCAATTTGATGTTTGTAGGCAACATTTAGAAGTCTTTCTATCCTTTTGAACTCTGGTGGAAGAGAGACCCTAACCCACTTTATCTCCACATCTTGAGTGTAAGGTTTGACATCCTCAGAATCTTCTGTTCTCACTTCAACGTTCTCTATTGAAAGGTTTTGAACAACCTCTCCCAATCTTTCCTCACTACTCCCTGGGGATGCGGTTAAACCAACCATCAATGGGTGCTTTGCCTTCTTCATATAGATCTTTGAAACGTAAACATAGGCATAGTTTCCCACAGCCCTATGAGCCTCATCAAAGATTACAAGACAAAATTCCTCTAAATTCAGTCTTTGAGAGATCAAGTCGTTCTCTATCACTTGAGGCGTTGCAAATATTATCTTTGAACTCTCATACCCCTTCATCCTCACATCTGGTGGAGTTACTCCAGTGAAAACCTCTATCTCTTCAACCTTTATCAAATTCTGAAATGTCTCGTGATGTTGTAAAACCAAAGGCTTTGTGGGAGCCAAAAAGAGTACCTTCCCCTTATACTTTGATAATCTATAAGCTGTGATCATGGCAGCAATCATGGTCTTCCCCAAACCTGTGGGCAGAACAACGAGAGAATTTTTCTCAAGGCTCGTGCCTACAATCTTTTCCTGGTAGATCCTCGATTCGATGGATTTCTCTCTGATGAGGGGATGGGTTATGTACATACTATGAGTTGTTATCTTGAGTTATAAAGTTATTTCTCAAGAAAAAGCTAAAAAAAATAAAAGATTGAAATGAAGTTACTCCTCTGGTGACTTCATGTACTTTTTGCCTACTACGATCAAAACTATGACCAGCACTCCGACGATGATCCAGATTATGGTGCTCTGTGTTCTCATCTTGGCAGCTTCTGCTTCCTTTGCCTTCTCTGTAGCATCTTTGATCTTTTGCTCAGCCTGTTTTGCGATGTCCTTAGCCTTTCCAATCTCTCCGTTTGCAAGGGCACTTTGAGCTTGATCTCTCAGTGACTTAGCTTCGTTGTAAAGGTCTGGTGCATTTTTTTCTGCATTTGCATCCTCAGCCTCTCTGAAAAGCTCCTCCATGTCTGTCAAGAGATCTTTCACTTCCTCTGCTCCATATTGAATCAACTCATCGACGAGGGCAGGAACTTCTCCTGCCGTTTCAATAGCGCCTGCAGGATCACTCTCTGACATTCCTTCAGCTTCTGCAAGTAGAGCCTCTGCCTCGGACATGTCCACTCCCTTTGCCTTTCCTTTATCTATGGCAGTTTTAGCTTCGTCGAGGGCTGTCTGCACCTGCTCTGGAGTTATCTCCTCTGCTGGAACTTCCCCCCCTGGCTTTTCTCCTGGTTCTTCTTCAACAGCTTCTTCTTCAAAATCAACTTTCCCTTCAAACCAATCAAATATATTTTCAAAAATGGCTTCTGTATTAGCTTGTTTGTGGATTTCTGTGTCACGTGCACTCGAAAAGGGCGGGAATCCAGACCACCAACTTGAATCACCATGACATATAACCTTTCCATCCTTAATCTTTGCACCTGATGTTGTAACGAAGGGTCCTGGTCTTTCAGAAAGTCCGAGGTACGATGATTTAGAGGTCGAGAATATAGGATACATGGGAGATTCGATTTCTAAAACAGCACCAATTGCCATCATTGTCTTCTTTACACCCTTTGATATGATCTTTGCAAGCTTATTTTTCTCTGGGTAGGCGTAAACATACATCTCATCGTCTTCTCCCCTTATCCCATGATTTTCTTCATCTATGGGAAATCCTTCTCCACCTACCAGTTTGCATCCAAACTTTTCTCCAAGTTTATTGAACTCTTCAACTGTTTTTTCTCTGTTGGGATTTTCGCCTAGAATTATCAAGTTTCCTCCACCCCTTACCCATGTCTTAACATTTCTGACCTCTTCTGAAGTAAACCCTCTAGGAGATGGCTCCAAGACAATCACAGCGAAATATTGAGAAAGAAATTCTTTTGAAAATTCTTCTTTCCCATTTAGTTTCAACTCATAACCTCTTCTTACAAGAAAAGGTTCCATAAACTTCTTGTAATCGTCCACCTGATCAGGTTGTCCATGGTAGTAATCCACAAGAACTAGATTGCTCTGTCCCTTTACTTCTTCTCTTAAAAAGAGAGTATTCATCGCCGCTACTAGCAAGACAAGTATGATAGAAACCGTTGCAATTCTTTTCAAACACATCGCCTCCATTCAAAGTTTTTTAGAGAAATACCAACAGCTGAAACTATCAAGATAGCCACAACGAACATACTCATTGCTTTTTTCATCCTTATACCTCCTTACCTGTACTACTACTTTCTCAAGTTCCATTTATAAGTTTTTCGGTTTGCGCCTATAAAGACTTAA
>JBHIDS010000131.1:0-6868 GCA_046760205.1 Candidatus Methanofastidiosia archaeon | reverse complement strand
AAAAATAGGATCTCTGGCATCTGCAAAATCAATCAATGGCTCATTCCAACTTGTTTCTGTCTTATTTTTTGATTTACTTTTTACAAATTCTTTCATAAAATTCTCTATCAGATTTTTCATAAAAGGGTTAGATTTTTATGTATTTAAGAGTATCTATAAATCAACTTTGGAACCATTTAACAAAATGCCAAAAACGTAGATTTCAACAGTTTTGGAGGTATTGATAATCCCACATAAATAGGAAGATTTATAAGGAGATTGAAAACTATAAAAAGGTGAAAAGATCTATGATACGTATCATTGTAGCGATTGTGTTGATCGTGCACGGCCTGGTGCATTTACTCGGTTTCGTAGTGCCTTGGCGATTAGCCACCGTCGAGGGCTTTGCCTACAAGACCACATTGCTTTCTGACAACTTGGACGTGGGTGACGCTGGCATTCGAGTAGTCGGGCTACTCTGGCTTCTGGCGGCCATCGGCTTCGTGGCTACAGGTGTCGCTGTCTTTACCTTGCGCCCCTGGTGGCAGGATGTCACACTCTGGGTCACCTTGTTCTCCCTGGTGATCTGCATCCTAGGTTGGCCTGATTCCAAATTTGGCGTGTTGATCAACCTGATTATCATGGGTTATCTACTCTTTGGTGGACGGATGGGCTGGCTGCCCCAGACGCAATGATCCAGTTTGTTTAAAGGTCAATAGAGGGAGAAGGTCGAGAAGTATGTTGACTGTTTGGACAGTTCTACAATATCTACTGGCGCCACAAAGTGTAAGAAAGGGGTAAATAAAAATGATGAAAATTGTACTAATTGTTTTGGGGATAATCATCGTTCTGATAGCATCATCCATTTCAATCAGCAATGTTATATTTAAAAGAAAAATAAACAATGAAGTAGAGGAGCTTTTTAAAAAGAGTAAAAAAATAACACCAGAATTCGTTACTGAGGAAGATATAGAAGGATTGCCCGAACCTGTTCAGAGGTATTTGAGATACACACAAATCATAGGCAAAGAGAAAATAAGAACAGTTAGACTAAAACAAAAAGGTTTTATCAGAACAAAGGAAGATCAAAAATGGATGCCTTTCAATGCTGAACAATACTTTACCATTGATTCTCCTGCTTTTATTTGGTTTGCAACTATAAAACCTGCTCCATTCCTTTCAATAAAAGCGAGAGATAAATTCTATGAAGGCAAAGGTAATATGTTAATAAAACTATTGGCTTTCATCAAAATTGCAGATGCTAGTGGATATGAAGTGGACCAAAGCACTTTAGTAAGATACCTCAATGAAGCGGTGTGGTTTCCAACTGCGTATTTAAACGACTATATCCAATGGGAACCCATTGATTCTAACTCTGCGAAAGCAGCAATTAGTTATCGAGGAGTAACAGCTTCTGCCATCTTCTATTTCAATGAGAAGGGCGAGTTGACGAATATTGTTGCAGAACGATACATGGATATTGATGGGCAGTTTGTAATGGAGACATGGTCAACGCCAATTAAAGAATATAAAGAAATAAAAGGAATTATGATACCTGTCAAAGGTGAAGCAGTATGGAATTTGGACTCAGGGGATTTTTCTTATGTAAGATTAGAAATCACTGATATTGAATACAATAATCCCTCAATATATGGACTTAGTTCTAACAGTTTATTAGACAATTTATTTATAAAATTAATTTTAATAATTCTCTATTGAGTGTTAGGGGGGGAATTATGGTTTAATGCTAAATCCTATAAATCCAGTCTCATCAAGGGAAATTCTGTATCATTTCTGTGTATTCTAAAACCATTTTTTAGGTAGAACTCTACAGGTCCAGAAGGATTATCTGGTTTGCCTTTTCTTGCAAAGGTTTCAACAGCCTCCATCCCTCTCTTCTTTAAATCCTTGATAATGCTTTGCAGAAGCTTACTTCCCAATCCCAACCCCCTAAATTCTTTTTGAGAAATAAATAGGCATGAAATAAGCACAGCATCATTTGTGGGATGTGAATCATAGTTTCTTGACTTTGGAAGAAGTGCAGGTAGTGCATACTGGGCATAGCCGCAAGGTTTTGAATCAACATACATTATCTTGCCACAATTGCCAAATTTTTTCTTTGTACTTTCCAACCACTTCAACTTTTTTTGAAGCATGTCCTCTTTTCTCTCCTTTGTTTTATCTATGCACTCCTCTGGAAACTCCCAATATACACAGTATTTGCAGCTAAAAGGATCGGTTGCAAATTCTGGTGCATCTTTTAGATTTCTTTCTGTTAAGTTAACAATCTCAATTTTCATCTTTATTCCTTTTTGAATTTCAGATAATAGGAATCAAATTTGAGGAAGCTCCACTCCCATCATCCTCAGCATCATGAATATCTGTCCTCTGTGATGAACTTCATGTTCAAACAAGTGCCACAAAGCCCAGTTCAAAGTAAACTTGCCTCCCCAAGAACTTTCAAAGACCACATCAAAATCTCTGTTTTTTTCAACATAGCGAATCAACCTCTCAAAACTTCTATTCAACTCTTTTAAAATCCTTTCCAAATCTCCACAATTTTCCTGTGTTAACTCTATGAATTTTCCACCATCCTTTATCTCTTCTGAAAACCACCAATCAAGAGTGTCTGCAATGTGTCTCAGCAAATCTCCAACACTGTTCACTGCATTTTCAGCTTTCCAGTCAAGCTGTTCCTGACTCAAATTTTCGACTCCCTCTAAAAGAGCCTTTCTCACCTCTTTCCAATGTTCAAACATATACATTTCATCCCTCCAAAATTTTCAATTTTTTCAGGCATTTAACATCAACTTTCTTCAAATTCTAAATTGATATATTTATATTTTTTGGCTCTTGAAATTAATCTAACCAATAACATAATCCATTATCTTTTTTTCAGCCTTTCTTAAGTTTTCTATTAAGGCTTGGTGGGAAATTCCAACATTTTTTGCAATTTCTCTTGAAGTCGCCCTTCTTGGGATTTCATAGTATCCATTATCATAGGCCTTTACCAAATACTCTTTCTGTTTTGCTGTCAAGTGATTCAATATGCTTGAAACTTCAAAATGATATTCTGTAACCTGCAAAATTTTGTACTTGAATTTGATAGAGTTAAGATATTCAATAAACTTTTTCAAAGATTTCTCCTCTCCAAAGATTGAAAGGGTTAGCTTGTCCCTTTCCAAGATTATTGGAAAATCAACGTAACATCCATACTCATAGTACAGACTCTTCATGAAGCCAAAAAAGCTTCTGTAAACCATTACAATTGTTGAATTCTCCTTTTCCTCTAAAACGGTAATCTTTTTAATTCCCATTTTCCCAACAATCTCTGAAAACCTCGATGCATCTTTGGTTTGAACCTCCCAAACATCGACATACTTGTTTCTTGTGAACATTAAGGTTGCATGCCCCAAAACCCTTCCAAAAATCTCCAGAATTTCATTGTAATGATACTTTTCCCAACCAATAGCTTGAATCTGAAGCTTTATCTTCTTCATAATCATTATTTGCCATGGCAAGCATAAAAACTTTATGTTTTCTACTATTTTGATGGAAGAAGGTTACAAGGGGGAGAAGAATGAAGTATGAGAATTTGATTTTTGAGGTAAAAGAGAATATTGGTATTGTAAAGATAAATAGACCTAAAAGGAAAAATGCCTTGAACACAGAAACTCTAAAAGAGTTGAAAAAAGTTTTTTCAGAGCTTGATAAAAGTCCTGAAGTTAGAGTTGTGATTCTTACAGGGGTTGGAAATTCCTTTGCCTCAGGGGGAGATATTTTAGAGATGAGTAAAATGGGAGATGAGGAGCTTGAGGAATTTGGAAAGACCTTCAAAGAAACATTTATTCATGTTGAGAGATGCAGAAAACCTGTCATTGCAGCTGTGAATGGATATGCATTGGGCGGAGGATGTGAGCTTGCAGAATGTTGTGATTTGAGGATTGCATCAAGGAATGCAAAGTTTGGGCACTTGGAGGTAAATATGGGGGTAATTGGAGGAACTCAGCGTCTTTTAAAGTTAGTTTCAAAAGGGATTGCCTTTGAAATTTTGTACACGGGGAAGATAATAGATTCGAGGGAGGCTTTGATAATTGGGTTAGTCAACAAGGTTTTTGATGAGAATGAATTTGAAAGAGAGGTTTTTAAAATTGCTTTGGAGATATCATCAAAGAGCAAAGAAGCTTTGGAGGCAATGAAAAAGGCTGCGAATTTTTCGGGAAGTTTTGATGAGGGCTTGGAGTATGAGTACAAGCTTTTCAAAGATTTGTTTTTTTCTGAAGAGAGGGAAAAGGCTATGAAGAAGTTTTTGGAAAAGTGATGGGAGGGATAGCATGATTTGGATAGAAAAATTTCAAGGTGTTACTGGAATAAAGATGGCGAGAATGATACTTGGAAAGCCTTTCTACTTTACATCATGCTATTTTGTTGATTCTCTTTTGATTGATACAGGATGTGTGAGAGCTAAAAATGAGGTAATGCCGTTTTTCAAAGATTTGAATATTGATTTGATTGTAAATACCCATTGCCATGAAGACCACATAGGTTTAAACTCTGAGTTTTCCTGCAAAATCCTTGCAAGTAAACTTGCAATTCCCTTTATCAATGAGCCAAGAAAGTTGGAGATGAAATTCTACAGAAGATTTGCATGGGGAGTTCCAAAACCCTCTTATCCTGAGGAGATTGGAAAGAGAGTTGAAACTGAAAACTTTAAGTTTGAAGTTATTTCAACTCCAGGTCACAGTGAAGGCCATATTTGTCTTTATGAAAATGAAAAAAAATGGATTTTTACAGGAGATTTGTATATTGGGGGGAAGGACAGGGTTTTAAGGAAGGATTTTGATATCTGGAAAATAATTGATTCTTTGAAAAAGATAAATTCTCTGAATATTGAGGTTATGTTTTCTGGAAGTGGAAAAATCTACAAAAATCCAAATTTGAAAATTCATGAAAAAATCTCATATCTTGAAAATCTTGGAAAAAAGATTTTTGAAATGTATGATGAGGGAAAAACGGAATCCCAAATTTCAAGAAAGCTATTTGGAAGAGAGGGATGGTTCTACTATCTCTCTGAGGGTGAATTTTCCTCAGAAAATCTTGTGAAGTCTTTTTTGAAAAAAAAGCTTTATAAACTTTAGCCTCTTAATTAATAATGCGATTTGTATGCCTGTTGCTAAGAATCTCGATTCGTTGAATGAAACAATCAGAAAAGAGAAATCTGCATTAGATTTACCTTCAAATAATGAATATGTTCTTACTGTTGATGATGAGGAATACAACATTCGTGAAAATGAAGGTTATTCCAAATTTTTGTTACATGTTCCGTTGTCAGAGAGAATAAAAACCGTGGAGAGAATTTATGAAGACCCCTTGGACTTTAAGTTTTCTGTTGATGAAATTGAAAAGCATACTTCTTTAACAGTGCGTCAGATTCAAACACCTCTAGGACAACTTCCAGATCCATTATATCTGGGTAAAGTTGAGGTTTCTAAAGAGGATGTAAAAGATTTGATAAATCTCTTTACATTAGGCAACAATCACGTAGAACTGAGTGATGGAAATGTCATACAGAGAGAGTATAATCCTACCACTCAAAATTATGAACTGTATTTTATGCGAAATGATGGAAAACCTGTTAAAAGCAGAGTGATATACTTTGAGGATTTAAACGAAGAATTAGAAAAAATTGCAGAGTGGTCCAGATTTAATAAAAATGCAGCATGGGAAAAACTAAATCAATACGTTATGATTAATACTGATAAAGTTGAGTTAGTACCAATTTCTTCTTTCTTTCAGGAATCCGTGCATGGATACGAATTGGATGAAGAAGGCAGAACGTATGTTAAGACACTAAAAGAAAAATACATGAAAAAAGAGAAGATTACAGAAGACAATGCTATTGAGTTTTTCCTTGAGCTAGAAAAAACTCCAAGAATTTCTAAAGCTTATGAAAATCATTTAAGAAAGAAGGGGAAATACATTGAGGACGAGTTTGATTTATCAATTAAAGAAAGAATTGATGTTGGTTATTTAAAAGAAATTACAGGCGTTTTAGTAGAAGTGGATGAAGACAACAGAGTAATCAAATTAAAAGGTTCTATTGATGATTTAACTTATGCTTTGCTTGAAGAAGAAGCACGAGGATACATAATTGAAAAGAAGAAAAGCAAGATAAGAAAAGCAGTTGAATTTGGAATTTTTGGAGGAGTAATAGGAGGACTTATATCTGGCGGTAATAACTTTGTTAACGCTACTTCAAATGAAAACACTTTAGCTGTGTATTCAAATGATATTGATTGGAATAATTGCAAGGATGATGTACTTTCAGCAGCTAAAGAGTTTGACTTTAATGTGATACGAGTTACCAATGCTTCTGAACTTTCCAGCTATGATACTATTCTGGTTTTAGGGGGTCATGAAGCCTACACAGACGAGAACATGCCCATAAACATTTCAAAAGATTATCTGGATTCAGAAGACGAACTTAAGTTAGAATCAAGTAGGGATGCCAAATTAATTAAAGTTGTGAAGAAACCATTTGGCAGGGTCAATCAGAAATTAATCATATTTGCTGGTAACGCAAGGGACGACACTGATAAGATTCCTCTTGGAAATTATGATGAACCAAAGCCTGATAGATGGAATAACATTACTGAAGTTCTTCTTGGAACAAATCCATTAATAACAGAATACGAATTATTGTCAAAAGTGTTCTTTGATTATAATGGCAATGGCGAATACAATCCAGATGTTGGAGAACATCCTCTGGCGGATGTTATACTCAGAGTTGGTGAAGCCAGTTGTAAGAGTGATGAAGAAGGAAACTGTAAAATGTATGCTCCATATGGAGAAAATAAAATGGAAATCAACGCTCCTGACAATTTTAGAT
>JBHIDS010000130.1:0-6893 GCA_046760205.1 Candidatus Methanofastidiosia archaeon | reverse complement strand
CAGTACAGAGTGGATGGAGGAGGATGGATGGATGCCTCTCCATCAGATGGAGCCTTTGACGAGCCTATAGAAGACTTCACCTTCACAACTTCTCCTCTTGAGGATGGTACTCACACCATTGAGGTGAGGGCTCAAAACTCTCAAACCAACTGGGAGACCACCTATTCTCAAGACACTATAACCATACAATTTCCTGGAGAGCTTTCATCTTGGATAGTTGCAACCCCAGAGAGTCTGAACTTAGGAGAAATCATTACAGTAACCATGACTGTTCAAAACACTGGAGGAACGCAAATCAACTCTGTGACGCCTTCCTCCCTCACACTGGGAGGAGAGGGTCTGGTAACTCTCACAAGTAGCCCCGATCCCACATCCTCAGACATTCCTTCAGGAGCCTCTCAAGATTTCATCTGGACATTTTATACTGATGCTGAAGGAGTGGTGAACTTTGCTGGAAACGCCAGTGGAATAGACTCTTTAACCGAAGATATCGTATCTTCAGTGCCCACACTCTCAAACAATGTTGAGATCAGCTCTGAGCCAGAGTTTGAGATAACCGCAGAACCTTTAACACAAACTGTATCTCCTGGAGATTCAGCTTCATACACTCTAAGTATAAATGCCTTAGGAAGCTTCAACTCCCCAGTTTCCTTCACTCTATCTGGACTTCCTCCCCAATCCCTTAAGAATTTCTCCAAAAATCCAGTCCTTCCTGATGAATCTTCCTTCCTAACCATATCAACCTCAAGTCAAACTCCTGATGGAGAGTACATCATGACACTGAGAGGCTCTGGGGAAGGAATTACCCACACCATAGAGCTCACCTTGATCGTTGTTTCAGAACCTGATTTCACAATCAGCGCCTATCCAACATCTAAAGATGTTGATTCAGAGGGTTTTGCAAGCTATACCCTGCATCTTCAAGCTCTGAATGGTTTTGATTCAGTGGTTGAGCTTTATGTGGAAGGCTTACCTGAAGGGACCTCTTTCACCTTCTCAGATGAATATCCAACACCTCCTACAAGTGTTACATTGATTTTTGAGACCTCAGGTTCTACATCTCTTGGAACCTTTACTCTTACCATTATGGGAATTGGAGGTGAGAAAAGTCATAGCGTTGAGATAACCTTAAGGAAACTCGAGGAAAGGGTAGATTTCGAGCTTGAGGCAGGAGAGAATGTTATAGCTGGAGGATACACTCTAACCCTCACCGAAATCCAAGAGGGCGTTTTATCTTTCATGCTATCAAAAGATTCTGAGATTTTGGATGAGTTCTCATCTGATGGTTTCTCTCCATCTTCAATGACTTTGGTTTACGTTTACAACTCTGGGGATGATAGGATAGTCATGGTCATAAAGAAAGATGTTGAGAAAGCATCTGGCTTTATAAAGCTAAGGACTTTAAATCAAGTTGGAAAACATACTCCAGGAAAAATCATCCAATCCTCTTGGGCAGCCACCACACCAAATATCGATGGAGTGATCTCCACAAATGAATGGGCAGATGCAACCCTTGTAGACATTACAAGTTCATTTTTTGCACCTCCAAATCCAGTTAGGATGTATGTAAAGAATGATGAACAAACTCTATACTTGGCTTTCGATGATCCAAACGATACTACAAATGCAGGTTCGGGGTCTGAAGTTGGAATCTACTTCGATGATGAACCTACAAAGGTTCACGATGGTGCGTGGACATATCTATCCTGTCCTGCAGATGAGGGAAACTTCTGGATAGATACCATGCCCTCAGCTCCAAGACCAAACACCTTTAGAGGTATTGCACAAGGACCCACCTTTTGTTGTACTCCGTTTGTAGATTGTTCTGCAGCAACTGGAGTCACAAGTAGCTCTTCTCACATCGTTGGAAATGCACAGCATGAGGTAGCCATTGACCTATCAACGAGCAACCTGAAAGCATCGGAGGGAGATACGATAGGTTTTTGGTTCTTCGTTCTAGATAATGACACTTTTGTTCCCAATGGAGATTGGCTCGATCTCATATCACTAGGGACATGGGATGATCCCTCCACCTACGGAGATTTAACTCTTGCAACAAAGCCTCCTTCAATGTTTGCAGCTCCTCTGCAGTCTCCCACCTCCATAAGACCTTTGGTGAACAAGAGAATCCGAGATTCTAAGGATTTGAGAGAGGAGATAGAATCTTTGAAGGAAAGGGCAAGACTTGAAGATATAGATCTCTCTGAGTGTCTCTCATCGGAGGAAGAGATGCTAAGGCTTCTAAAAGAAGGAGAGAAGTATTTCTGGGGAGGAAACTTTATAGTTGCCAACAACAAGGTCTTGGATGCCCTAGAGCTTTTAGATGAGATGAAAGCATGTCTTGAGGATCTTTTAAAACCAGGGGAGGTGCAGGGAGAGGTAAGTGGAAATGTTGCCAATGCTTCATCTAGTAAAAGCACACCAGAAGAACCAGCTCCCATTATAAGAGAACCTCCCTCAAGTGAAAAAAAAGAGATAGCGGAGAGTAAAACTCAAGTCCAGAAAACCCCTAAACCTGAAAATATACCTAAAATCAAGACCTCAAGAATCTCAATTCTTGAGAAACTCAAAGGATTTGAGAGTTATTGGATGCATGGTGTTGCAGTTCTCTTTGGATTTCTGTTCTTGGTCTTTGCCTTCCAAAGAACCTTAAATCCCAAGGAAAAAGCCCCAAAGAAGTTGAGGAGTGAGAACATCTTCTTTGGAAGGTCATACAAGAACGAGGTTTTGAGGGAGATGAGAAGGCTTGATCTATCCTTTGAGATGGAGGTAATCGATAAAGAGACCTATCTTGAGGCTTTAAAGAGAATGGCAGATGAGGTCTATTGGAGACTTGAGGCTTCGGAGATAGAAAAGAGAGAATACCTCGAAATCTTAAAAGCCTATACTGAGTATGTGAAAAAGAGAAATTTTACATGATTTAACCGTAAGCTTTAAATAATCAAGGAAGAATAAGACCTAAGGTGCTGAAAAATATGAATGGTTTGAAGGTCTTGGTGTTGGATGTGTTGAAGCCACACGACCCAACTTTACCTGAATTTGCTAAGAAAATCTGTTCTCTTTCAAGTGTTGATGGAGTGAATATCTCTCTATTGGAAATAGACCATGAGACCGAGAACATTAAGATAACCTTGCAGGGAGAAGCCATAGACTTTGAGGAAGTTGAGGTGATGATCTCTGAGATTGGGGGATCGATTCACTCTATTGACAAGGTGGCGGCTGGAGTAAAGGTGGTGAGTGAGGCAAATACTCCACAGGATAGGATATAGAGCTCACTCTACCTCAACGTCTTCCTCTTCAGAGTCTCCTTGCCCCATCCCCATCTTTATCACGTAGTCTGAGGCATTTTGAAGGGAGATGGAAAATCCAGGCTCTGCTCCTATGATGATGGTTTCTTTCCCATTTTCCTTCGCCTTAACCAGTATGGGTAGAAAGTCTGCATCACGGGTGGCAATGGCAATTGTATCAATGTTTTTGTTGTATATTAGCTCCATTCCCTCAACACCCATCCTAACATCTATATCCCCAGCCACAACTATGGAGTCAAATCCCTGGTTTGCCACAGCCTCTATTAAACCCTGAGAAGCATACTGATTTAAAATCACCTTTCCAACTCTTATATCCCCCATATCTTCGAGAATAGCTTTCACATCATCAAGATTTATCCCAAACTCCTTTCTCAAGATGTTGGGACCATCGATTAGAAGACCAATCTTTTTTTCCTTCTTTGGTTTTCTCTTTCTAATCGCGCCGATGTAACGAGTCAAATCTTCTGAAACCCTTTTTATGCCAACCCATCTTTTCGCCATTAGATCACCAATGTAATCGATAACACTAAACTTATTTTTGTAAAATAGAGTATATAAAGGTATCTAAAGGTATCTCTT
Source organism: Candidatus Methanofastidiosia archaeon (assembly GCA_046760205.1). Classification (GTDB taxonomy): domain Archaea; phylum Methanobacteriota_B; class Thermococci; order Methanofastidiosales; family SZ-28-30; genus JBHIDS01. The sequence goes on along the minus strand of JBHIDS010000130.1, from coordinate 3,006 downwards.
TCTCCTCATCTCCTGAAAGTTCTTGGTGATGCAAACTCTTATAAAATTTCCCTTGAAGATGAGGCATGAGAGAGTTTGCAGTGACATTTCACAGGGATTTGACTTTTGAAGACATCGATTTGAACCAACTTCCAAAAAACAGAATTGATAGTCTTGCAAGAATAATCTCTGCTGCCTTCTTTCTTTCCCACAAGTTCAGAAGAGACGTAATACTTTATCTCATATTTCCCTCATTCGTTCTAAGGATAGAGGGGGAGAGAGCAAGGCACATACACCCAGATGAGAGGAGCATTGCAGGTCTTTTGAAAAGGTTCTTAAAAACCAAAAGGCATCGAGGATTCTCTATTTTGAACCTTAAAGAACTAAACCTAAGAGATTTCGTTGTTTTGGAGGAGAATGGAGGAGATCTAGGGGTGGATTGCAGAAAGTTCTTGCTTGGAGACTATTTAGGATTTCCAGATTTTATCAAACTCCATATCTCAAAAAACAAGAGGATATCTCTCGGAAAAAAATCCTACCTCACATCTCACTGTATCGTGGTGATTCATCATGAACTGGACAGAGTTGAAGAAAAAGCTCTATGAGCTTGAGGTTCAGAGCTTTCAATTCGGGGTTAGGGGAGAGAACAAGCTCTCAAAGAAGACGTACCTTCAAGAGCTCAAAGAACTTGGATTTGAACACAGACAGGAGGCCAATGTTCTGATTTTGCAAGAGGAGGGGAGTTTTAAAATGGTACAAAACCCTCTTCTAATCTATGGAGAATACCAGAAGTTCAAGGAGATGCCCCAGACCAAGTGGCACTGCAGAAAGTGCAAAGGCAGGGGATGTAAAGAGTGCAACTTCACTGGAAGACAGTTTGAGGAAACCATAGAGTGGGTATTTCAGAGGTACCTTGAGGAGTTTGTCAAGGGAGATTCCTACAAGTTTCATGGTGCAGGAAGGGAGGATATCGATGTTTTGTGCTATGCCAGGCGTCCCTTTGTTTTCGAGGTAATCAAACCCTCAAGCTATCAATTTGACCTGAAATCCCTGGAGAAGAGAATTTCAAGAGATGAAAGGATAAAAGTTCATGATCTGAGATTCTGCAGCAGAGAAGAAGTCAGGAGGATAAAGAACACAAAGTATCTGAAGATGTATCTTGCCTTGATCTCTTGCGATGACTTTAGAGAGAGTAAGTTGGAAAAAATAGTTGGAAAGATAAGACAAGAGACTCCAGAGAGAGTCTCACACAGGAGAGCCAAAAAGGTAAGGGAGAAGGAGGTCTACCTTGCCTCCTATCTTGGAAGAAAGGATGGACTTTATAGGGTTGTATTCATTACAGAGCATGGGACCTATGTAAAAGAACTTATTTCTGGAGATTCAGATAGAACTCTTCCCTCGCTAACTGAGGTTATGGGATGTCGTTGCAGGTGTGAGAAGCTCTATGTCATTGGGATTGCTGAGAGTATGAGAGAACTTCTCCACAAGATCAACTATGATAACTTTGGAAATAAATTTAAGAAATGGACGAAGATTTGTTACTCCAGAGAAAAAAAATTCAGTTAAACTTTTTTTCAACCGAAAGCTTTATATAGTTTGTGGCGTTATATTTATATGTCTTTCGCAAAAGGTTTATAAGTGGATTACCGGTAGGAGCTTGTTCAATACTTACAACAACCTCTATGGTAGCATTTTTATCGTTTGTCGAGATAGCATCGATCAGGTAGAGGCGTAGAGCTTGCTCACTGAAAGATAGCTGAGGTGGTTTTATGGATGAAAAAAAGTGTCCTGAGTGCAACTCTAAGAAATTGATTAAGGATTATGATAGAGGAGAGATCATTTGCCAAGAATGTGGCTTGGTTGTCACAGATATGCTCTATGATACAGGACCTGAGTGGAGAGCCTTTGACTCTGACCAGAAGGACAGGCGTGGCAGAGTGGGAGCTCCCATGACCTATACAATCCATGACAAGGGATTGTCCACCATGATAGACTGGAGAAACAGGGACGTCCATGGAAAGGATATATCACCAAGAACCAGAGCTCAGATCTACAGGCTGAGAAGATGGCAGAGGAGAATCAGAATCTCTGATGCCACAGAGAGAAACCTCGCTTTTGCTCTCTCAGAGCTTGATAGAATAGCCTCCCATATGAGATTACCAAGAAGTGTGAAGGAGGCTTCTGCGATACTCTACAGAAGGGCTGTGGAACTTGGACTGATAAGAGGCAGGAGCATTGAGGGAGTCACTGCTGCCTGTCTCTACGCAGCCTGTAGACAGATGAAGATTCCAAGAACTCTCGATGAGGTGGCAGAGCACTCTCGAGTAGATAAGAAAGAGATTGGAAGGAGCTACAGGTTTATTTTGAAGGAGCTGGGTTTCAGGCTTCCTCCCACTTCTCCAAAGGACTACATTCCAAGGTTTGCCTCTGAGCTAGGACTCTCTGGCAGAGTGCAGCAGAAGGCTGTGGAGTTACTCGAAAAGGCAATAGGCAAAGGCATGACTTCTGGAAGAGGTCCCATGGGCGTAGCAGCTGCGGCTTTGTACATTGCAAGTATCTTGGAGGGAGAGAGAAGAACTCAAAGAGATGTTTCAGAGGTGGCAAAGGTAACAGAGGTAACTGTGAGAAACAGGTACAAAGAGTTGCAGGACAAGTTGGGTTTGGAGGTTGATGTTTAAATTTTATTTTTTCTTTTTTCATCTTGGAAAACTTTAAATATAATTAATTCAAAATATTTTTATGTCCTTTGAATTCACTCTCAAACCTGTAAAACCTGAGAATTTTGTTGGGAGAAATAAAGAACTCGAGATTTTCGAAAAATTGAAAGAATCAGAAAAAGAAAGTCTTTTTATTTATGGGGTTGCTGGAATTGGGAAAACATCCCTCATTGAGAAATACATGGATATTATTGACGAAAAAAATTTGATAGTGTATGTTAGAACAACTGAAAATGCTCTTCATGTTGTCAAAGAAATTTTTGAACAGCCAAAGGCGCTAGAGGATATTGTCAAGATTTTAAGGAAGGAA
>JBHIDS010000129.1:0-7016 GCA_046760205.1 Candidatus Methanofastidiosia archaeon | reverse complement strand
GCTGGATTTCAGAGATAGAGAAAATGGCTTTGAAAGTCCTGGAAAAAAGGGAGGAGCAGGCAAACTTCTACTCCATGTGTGTTTCAAACATAGCTCAATCAAAACTTTCAGAGAATGAGAAAGAGAAATACATTGAATTTGTGTGTTATTTAGTGAAAAAATTTGATTTTGAGGCTCAACAGGAGATTTTTTCGTATTGCCTTGTAAGAATAGCTTATGAAAGACTGCCATGTTGTTATGTTAAGCCAATTCTTGAAAGTTCCGAAGATCTTGAGGATTTAAAAAAGCAGACTGAGGACTTAATCATTGATATTCCTATTGGAGAGGAGGTTTTTGAAGTTTTGTATTATCTACAAGATTGCCTCAAAACCGCAACTCACAAATAATAATCCAAACTTCGCTGCGGGTTGATGGTCTTTTCAGGCTCTTTTGAGAGCAGAATTTTGCCGTATCTTCCACCGCCTTCTTCTATCCTTATCCTTCCTTCCCTGTAGGTTGCTATGGTTTTTGCTATTTCCTCCCCTGCCACAGCTGAAAGCTCCTTGAATTCAGCATCCAGAAGTACATAGATTTCAGAGCCAAAGCTCTGAACAAGCTTTCTGTAAATCTCCTGGATTTTTTGAGAGTAAATACCCTTGTAGCAATCCCTAATGGAATTAAACTCCTTATACAGAGCAGTCCAGGATGTAAAAACATGGCAGAGTCCCGCGAGAGAATTGCTCTTTTCTGATATTTCCACAATCTCTGGTGCCTCAAGCCTCAGATAACAGTGGCCATCCTGATCAATCTCTGAGGAGTGCTTCTTGAAGGCCTGGTAAAGCCCCCCCACACAGGAAAAATCAGGAATAAGGAGCAGATGATGCACCCTGTGGGCATCCCATCTCGTAGCTCAAAAGAAAGCTTACACTTCTGCAATCATAAATCCCATCTTCCAAAAGCCCTTCTTTTAGATGACTCACTCATATAGGTTGAAAGCATTCTCTTGTTCTCACCACATCCAAATCTTTGAGCCTTACTTGCTCTACTTTGGCTGGAATATTTGTTTTTACAGAAGTTCCCATAGAATACTTGGAATGCAGATAGAAGTCCACGTTGATCATTGCACACACTAAATAGCCAACATTATAAAGCTTACTTCACAGTGACAGACTTTGCAAGATTTCTGGGCTTGTCTATTGGAAGACCTTTGAGGTTTGCAATGTGGTAGGAGAGCAGTTGCCCTATCATGGTGGAGAGAATACAGAATTTTCCATCGTTAGAAGTTTTTATGAGAAAGTCAGGCTTGAACTTATGGTTGTTTGATATTAAGGTTACATCCGCTCCCCGAGCCTCCACCTCTTTCGTGTTTGAGAGCATCTCCAAGTCTCTGTTTGAGATTAGAGAGATTACTGGAGTTCCTCTCTCTATGAGGGCTATGGTTCCATGCTTGAGCTCTCCTCCCATCATTCCCTCTGCGTGAATATAGGAAATTTCCTTGAGCTTTAGAGCCATCTCTCTTGCAACGGGATAGGATAAACCTCTCCCAATTACATAGATGTCCTTCATATCCTTCAACCTCTCAGCAAGCTCGGTTATCTTATTCTCAAGCCCCAAGGTCATCTCAGCCCTCTTTGGATATGTATCAAGGTTTACTTCATACCCTAAGAGCTCTGCAAGATATAAGAGCACCAAAACCTGGTTCTGGAAGGTTTTTGTAGAGGCGACGCAAATCTCTTGCCCTGCAAGAATCTCTATTGAGAAATCTGACATTCTCTGTACCGTGGAGTATGGAACGTTTACTATGGAGACTATTTTTGAGCCCCTCTTTTTAGCATACTTTAGAGCCTTCACAACGTCCATCGTTTCTCCACTCTGTGAGATTGCTACAACCAAAGTATCCTTTGAAGCCGTCATGAAGTTCTGAAACTCTGAGGCAATCAAGGTGGAGGCATCTATTCCAACCCTGTGGAGAAAGTAAACTCCAAGAAGTGAGGCATGATAGGAGGTGCCTGAGGCTGCAAAGAGTATCCTCTTTGAACTTTTTGCAAGGTTTTTAAGATTTTCAATCTTTTCTCTCTGGTGAGTTTTTAAAGAGTCCAAAAGCCTTCTCGAAACCTCTGGTTGTTCATGAATCTCTTTTAACATGAAGTGGGGATATTTCTTCTTTTCTAAGGTAAGCTCTTGCCATTTGAAGGTTTTAATTTCTTTTTCAATTTCCTTGCCACTTTCATCGTAGAATCTATATCCTTTGGGAGTTATCTCTGCAAATTCAAAGTCCTCAAAGAATATGGACTTCTTGGTCAGATGAGAAAAGCCATAGATGTCGCTTGAGAGGATGAATCTATCTTTTGCAATTCCCAAAACCAAAGGAGAGTCCTTCTTCACAGCATAGATTCTGTCTTTTCCCTTCAGCATAACAAGAAAGCCATAGGTTCCCTCAAACTCTTTGAAGAGTTGAGGGATAATTTCTTTAAAATCGATACTCTTTAACTTTTCTTCTATGTAATGAACGATAACCTCAGAATCTGTCTCAGATCTAAATTCATGCCCTCTCTTTAAAAGCTCCTCCTTGAGTTCTGAAAAGTTCTCTATTATTCCGTTGTGCACCAAGAACAAATTTCCCTTGCAATCGAAGTGGGGATGGGCATTTTTTTTGGTGATTCCTCCATGGGTTGCCCATCTGGTGTGTGTGATTGCGGTGGTTGTGAAAGTTTTCTCTATTTTTTTCTCAAAATCATCGATGTAACCTATATCCCTTTCAAAAGAGCCATCACGCAGAGCATATCCCACAGAATCGTACCCTCGATACTCTAACTTTTTCAAACACTCCAAAAGCTCGAAGTTTGTGAATCTCTTTTGAGAGACTATGCCAATGATTCCACACATGATTTTAATTTTCATATCTGTACTTTAAGCTTTCCATAGAAATGCTTGGATGTTGCAATCATTCTTTTTATATATGACAAAAACTTCAAAATAAAATTTAAATAACAATTCCTTTCTCTTTCATCTGAATAAGATTGCAAGAATAATTGAAAAAGATCCAAAAAATCCTCCAATTGACCAAATGATCATCACTAGTTTCTTCTCGTTTAGTTTGAATCTCTTGGAGAGGAGGTTTGCCAACGAGGGATGTTTTGGGGGAATGAGAATTCCATCTTTCACTCTAGTGGGACCATAGGATTTTGATGAGAATCTGACTTTAAACTTTAAGAAAAACTCTATTATCTGAGGAAGCAAAACCAAAAAACCAAAAAACTCCAACTTTCCCAAAATCACTGCTGAGGCTATCCCTCCACCTATCAAAAGGGTTCCACAATCTCCAGGAAATACCTTTGCTGGATAGAGGTTGTATTTAAGAAAGGCAAGGAGCACACCAAGGAGAGGAAAAAGAATGAGTTGAGAGATTTCCACTCCAAAAATTCGAGAGATTGTGATGAGAGAGAGAGTGGAGATAACTCCAAGCCCCGTTTCTTCTCCGTTGAATCCTGCGAGGAGATTGGTTGAGTTAGAGGCAGCCGCAACGCCTAGAATTACCAAGAGATAGTAGAGATAGGAAAAATCTATGGAGAGAAGGAGAAAGTCTATGGAGGTGTCTTTTACAAAAGGAATGAGAAAAAGCCCTGCAAAAAGGCTCAGAAAGACCTTGGTTTTCTGGGAAATTCCCCTCAGATCATCTAAAACTCCAACTCCAAATAATACAAAAATAGTTGCAAAGGCGGAAAGAACTCTCAAATCTCTTGAAGAGAAAAAAATTAAAGTAAAGCCAGCAAAAATTCCTATGAAAACCGAAATCCCTCCCATCTCAGGTATATCAGGTTTTTCCTCTTTGTGAACATCAACTCCAGTTATTCCCCTCTCTCCCAAAAACTTTGCAATCTTTGGGGTTGCGATAAAAGTTGGGATGAAGGAAAGGATTGTGTACCAGAGCATAAGGATATTAAAACCTTACCTTTAAAAAGATAACTTTAAATACCCAAAAGAGAAAGCGGTTTTATGGAAAAAAGAGAAAGATGGCTTTGGTATTTGTGGTTTATATTCCTCGCTCTTACAACCTACTCCCCCATCGTGGCACCTTACAATAAAACAGAACCTGTGATCTTTGGATTCTCTTTCACCCTATTTTGGTGGATGGTTCTAACACTCATCCTTCTCTTTAGCGTGATAGTTTTTGCATCGAGAATATGGAGGAGGAAGAATGAATAGCGTCGTCCTTTTTTTGGGAGCATACCTTTTAGTCTGTCTTGGGTTTGCCTACAGAGGTTGGAAGAGGAGAGGGGAGGACTTAGAGGATTTCTTCATCACAAAGAGGACGGTGGGAGGATTTGTGGCTTTCATGACTTTCTCTGCCACTTTGTTCTCTTCCTTTACCCTCGTTGGGATGCCAGGTTTCTTCTACACCCATGGCATTGGCTCTTGGGTTTTCATAGCCTTTGCAGATATTTTTATGGCTTTGATGATCTATTTCTTTGGAATAAGGTTCTGGTTACTTGGAAAGAAATTTGGATACATCACACCTACAGAGTTTTTGAGAGATCGTTATGAAAGTGATTATGTTTCAGTGATTGCGGTGCTCATTGGAATTGTCTTTCTACTTCCTTACATCTCCATTCAACTCATTGGAGCTGGAATAGTTTTGAAAGGAGCTTTGGGAATTCCAGCCTTCTATGGTTCATTTCTCTTAGCCTTGATTCTCATCATCTACTCTGAGCTTGGGGGAATGAGAACAGTGGCATGGACTGATGCTCTGCAGGGAACAATTTTATTGATAGTAGGTTTTTTGGTGGCAATCCTCTTTTTGAGGGAATTTGGAGGAATTTCCTTGATGATGAGCCAAGCCATTGAAAAGTATCCAGAACTCATGACGGTACCTGGACCCAAGGGACTTTTCACCTATCAGATTCTCATCTCTTTTTTCATAATGATAATCTTCATGCCAGTAACCCAGCCCCAGCTCACGGTTCGATACTTCATTCCTGAATCCAAAAAGACCTTAAAACTCATGATGATGGCAACCCCAATCTTCGCCTTTCTCGCAATGCTTCCCCAGCTCTTCATAGGAATTGGAGCAAAAATTGCATTTCCAGAGCTTGCAAGTGGAGACCAAGCTTTGACTTCTGTACTCACCTTGATTCCACCAGTTGTAGGTGCCATCGCTGTAACTGGAGTGATAGCAGCTTCAATGTCTACTGCAGACTCCCAGTTTCTGGTTCTATCCTCTCTCATTACGAAAGACTTCTATGTCAACATCTTAAACCCTAAATCCTCAAACAGAAAAAGATTAAAGATAGCTCGAATCTCAATGTTCTTACTCTTGCTTTTAGCTTTCATAATAAGTCTTAAACCACCAAAGCTCATAGTTACTCTCTCCATACTCTCCTTTGCAGGTACCTTACAGGTCTTGCCAACCATGCTTGGAGGTCTCTTTTGGAAGAGAGCCACAAGAGAGGGTGCCATTTCTTCGATGTTAGTGGGAGTTTTGACTCTCTCCCTCTTTCAGTGGGTTTTAAAGCCTCCCTTTGGAATTCATCAGGGAATCTGGGGATTAATTTTTGGGAGTCTTTCTTTTGTTTTGATTAGCCTTATAACAAAGCCCCCAGAGAAAAAGGCTAAAAAGATTTTAGGTTATCTCAAAGAGGCTTTGGGCGGTTTGGAAAATGGCTCATAAAATACAAGGAAAACATTTATATAACCTTTAACCAAATTTAAGTCATGAGGATAAGATACTTAAGCCATGCCTGTTTTGAGTTCAAAAACTCCCTCACACTCTTGATAGACCCCTACTTCACAAGTGACAATGCTTTAGCTCCGAAGTACGATGGAAAGCCTGACTTGGTTCTGGTTACCCATGAACACTTCGATCACAACGATGCTGAGAGATTTGATACCCTCGTGGTGGCACCTTCAACTTGCAACTTCAAAAAACAAGAACCCTTTAGAATAGGAGACAAAAGAAAGGTTATGGGAGTAGAGATTGAGATGATCTCTGCAAGCCATCACCAGTCGAAGTATGCCACAGGATATATTTTTATATTTGAGGGGAGGAGGGTATGCCATCTAGGTGATACCTATATAGATGGTGTAAAGCCCCTAAGAGACATAGACATTTTGTTGATACCGATAGGAGGCTTCTACACCATGAACATCGAAGAGGCACTTTCAGCTTTGAAGGTGATAAAACCAAAGTTTGTCATCCCAATGCACTACAACACCTTTGAGCAAATAAAGGCAGATCCCAGAGAGTTTGAGAGAAAGGCAAAAGATGCAGGTTTTGAATGTAGGGTAATAGAGATAGGAGAGCAGATTGATGTTTAGAGAGAAAGTTCTTCAAGATAGCTTGAAATGAGGTCTGTGCAATCCAAACAAAGCTTGGGATAATCTTTCAAAAAGGTTTTTGAAGGGACTGTGTTGGTGACGATGAGATTTTCCTCAAACTCGTTTACAAGATTTCTGAGATTTTCCTCGGAATCCACCAAGGGTAGGGCATGGGTTGCTGCAGCTCCAAAGAATTCAACTCCAGACTTGAGGGCATGTCTTCTCACCCTCTTCAAGGTTCCTCCAGAGAGAATGAGATCATCGAGGAAAACCACTCTCTCAGCCAAAGGAGCTTCTCCCAAAACTACAGCTTTCTCAGAACTAATTCTCCTCTTTCCAAAACCTGAAAGTCCCCACTTTCTCTGTGCCCCCTCATCAGGTGCAAGAAGCATAGGACTTTCAAACCTCAAGTCAATCTCCTCTAAGAGCTTCGGAACCATACTAAGTAAATCTATTCTCTTTGAAAATGAGAACCAATCTCTTTCAGGATGGGGATCTATGATTGCAACTCTCGAGCACATAGAAAGGGTTAGCTCTAAAGCAAGCTTTGCAGAGTTCACCTCCCCACTCAAAACTGCATGATCCTGCTTTCCACAAGGCATGTGGAGAAAGAGAACGAGGATTTCTTTGGCTCTTTCGAGTTTTTTATAACGATAATTCTTGTGAGAAATCTCCCTCACCTTCAGTGGATGGTTTAGGATTTGCAGAACTTGTAGAACCTC
>JBHIDS010000128.1:0-7097 GCA_046760205.1 Candidatus Methanofastidiosia archaeon | reverse complement strand
GGGACCTTTGAAGCTCGCGGACTTTGTGGGATTGGATGTTCTCTTAGAGGTTTTGGAAAATCTTTACAGGGAATTTGGAGATTCCAAGTACAAAGCATGCTATCTCATTAAAAAGTTGGTTAGGGCGAAAAGGTTGGGAGTTAAGACTTCAAGGGGTTTCTATGAATATTGAATCACAAAAAACCATCCAAAATGAAAACCAGCCCTCTAAATGCCCTTCTCTCATCCTCTGCAGATGAGATGCATAAAACATCGCCATTTTTTGGTTTGAACATTTTCAAAAGATGGTTATTCTCCTCTAAAGGAATGGATTCACGAGACTTTGGAAAAATGAATTTCTCTTTGAATATCAAAGTGGTGGCTCCAGAGGCTCCTGCAAAAACTGCTGAATCCCTCTGCTTCAAACCATCTTCCACTCTATCCTCCATGGAGTGCAACAATATTCCAAGGTTTACCTCTCCAAGGGTAATTTCCAACTTTTCTATCTTTTTTGGAAGTTCAAACTGAACTTGAGCTTTCAGAAACTCTCTTCCCCTCTGGGTGATGACCTGTCCAGATTTCTTTGACTCCAAGAACCCCTCACCTCTAAGCTTTGAAAGAATCGATCTTATAGATGCCTCTCCCAGAAAAAGCATATCAGAAAGCTTCTTTCTCCCCATGACTTTCTCATCCAAAAGCTTTAGAGCAAAGAGAAGGTCAGCCTTGGTGAAGTTTGAGGGAACTCTAAGTTTGAACATGATTTTTTTGAAAGTGAAGAGATAAAAAGTTATCGATTACTCTTTAGATTTTCAACGTACTCCCCAGCATTGTAGGCAGCAATGGCTCCCTCTCCAACACAAGTGGCTATTTGTCTCAAGCATTTGGCTCTACAGTCCCCTGCTGCAAATATTCCCCTTGAAGAGGTCTCCATACATTCATCTGTGAGAATCAGTCCTCCTTCGGTTTTCTTCACATCCACGAATTTTGTGTTTGGATGAACTCCTATGTAGATGAAAACTCCATCAACAGCTAACTCAGACTTCTCTCCAGTCTTTACGTTTCTGAGTTTGAGCATCTCAACCCTATTTTCTCCCACAATCTCCTCTACAACAGTATCCCATATGAAATCCATCTTTCTGTTTGAAAATGCCTTTTCCTGAATAATCTTTTCAGCTCTCAGCTTGTCTCTCCTGTGAATAACTATCACTTTTTCAACTATTTGGGTGAGATACAATGCTTCTTTTATGGCTGAATCTCCTCCCCCAACCACAGCTACTTTCCTTTTTGAAAAGAAAGGACCATCACAGATGGCACAGTAGGAGATTCCTCTGCCTTTGAACTTCTTCTCTCCTGGAACTTTGAGCTCTCTCGGTGAAGAGCCAGAAGAGATTATCACTGAGAGAGTCTCAAACTCCTCACCAGTGGTAATGACGATCTTTTTCTCACCCTCATCTCTCACTCTTTTAACCTCAGCGATTTTAATCTCAAGGTCAAACTTCTCCGCATGTTCCTTGAACTTCTCCATGAGTTCAGGTCCAGAGATTTCTGGAAATCCTGGATAGTTCTCAATGATGTCTGTGATGTTGATCTGTCCTCCAACTGCCAATTTCTCCAAGAGCAGAGTCTTCAACGTTGCCCTTCTGGCATAGATACCTGCTGTTAGCCCAGCAGCCCCACCACCAACGATTATCAAATCATACATGACAACACCTAAATCCCTCATCTTATAAAAACTTTACTTTAAACCCATTCCCTTTAACTTCAATCAATAAAGTTCCCTTCTAGCTTGCACCACTATGCCATTCTCTGTGATCTCTAGAGGATAAGTTCTGGTGGAGTGCTTGGTACCTCTCATCTTGACAACCTGTATAGATCTCCTAAGCTCCCCGTACTGAGATACCATTCGAAGCACAACCACTCCCCTTGTCACATACTCTTCAAAGCCATACCTTGAAAATCCATTCGTGGACGTTAGCTCAGTTATCACGATGGAGGTTCTGTTCATCTCTAGAAGTAGGTTTACAAGCTGAGAAGTGGCTTTCCTCACCTCCATTACATCCTTCATCCTCAACTCAAGGGAGGGAATAGAATCCACTACAATCCTTTTTGCATTGGTCTCGTTGGCAGTTCCATAAATCTCAGCTGCAAGTCCTCTGATGTCGATGCTTCTTCCAACAGTATTCACAACCATCTCTGAGTTTCTCCTGATTCCATGCCTAGTGGCAGTGACATCTAGGATTACCAGCTTATTCTTTCTCTCAAGTTCTGAAAGTTCCCAACCGAAAACAAGCATTTCTGCTCTCAAATCCTCAGGTCTCTCTTCCAGAGCCACATAAATCCCATTTTCGTTGTACTGGACTATACCATTGTATAAAAACTGCATTCCAAAGGTGGTCTTACCAGCCCCAACATTACCTGAGACCAGACAACAGGTACCTGTGGGAAACCCTCCCCCCGTTATCTCGTCAAACCCAGGTATGCCAGACTTGGTTCTTTTCATGCTTTTAGGTTGTAAGATTTGTATTTAAACCTTTCCCACCACGGCGAACCCGGTGCACCTGCGGCAAACCCCGCAGGAACGTTAGAGGTTCTCATGAAATGAGAACCTTGTTTTGGTTAAACTATCGGAAAATGAAATTTTCCGAGAGTCCTGAAGACTATCGGAAAATGAAATTTTCCGAGAGTCCGAAAATCGATGATTTTCGTACACTTTTTCTAAAAGTTTAAGGAGAACCTCTGTTTTGATCCAACTTTTGTTTAAAAGGAACTTCCTCATCTCTTTTAAAGTATCAACACTAACATTATTCCATTTATAACCTTTAATATCCAGTTCTTTTGTTCTATATTCAGAAATATTATGAGGGGCCTCACTTCCAAATGTATTGTGCGGTCCATACCCCCCTCTTAATGCAAAATCACCTGTCCAAACCAAAAATGTTTTAGCTTCTAAAGGATAATCCTCCAACAAATAAAATCCATTTTCAAGTTGCCATAAATTTGTTTCTCTAAAGAATTCCAACAAATCATTCATGTCCTTGTAAACTGCCCTTCTTACTTCGTTGTCTCCCATGGTGATATACAAACCATTATTCATAGCTATCGCTTGGAGTAAAGTGTCATTCTTTTTGGCTTCATTTTGCTGTAAGATCCACAGCAAAGCCTGAAGCTCTGTGTTATAATCTGGAATAGTGTATCCGAAATCTTTTGGGTCAGGTGTTCCCCCGTTTATCATCAATTCAAAGGCTTCCCATGTTTCTCTTGCCTTTGTGATTTTTGCAGGATCAAATCGGTCATTATAATTTTCATAAGGCTCTGCTGTTAAGAGCAAACCATAAATATCTTCAAGAGCTTCGAGACTGTCTCTCGAAATCTTTGTTTTTGATAATTCTGGCAATTTTCCCAATTCTCTTGCAAGTTCTGGATAGATTGCTTCAATCTTTTCTACAAATTCCTCTGCCAATTCTTGGTCTTTTGGGTTTTCTAAGTATTTTTTCTCTATGTCTGTTTGGATACCATCTTCGAGAGTGAAGTTCTCACTTCTCAAGTCCTCCATTTCTCTCAGAGTTTTGGAGATAGAATTCAAATATTTTGCCAGAAAGCTCAAATCTTCCTTGGTTAGTTCTAAATCCCTCATTATCTCCTGAGAAGCTATTTTCCTATATCTTTCATCAGGCAGTCTTACAAGATAGTCAACAACAGATTTTTCCACATCATCTAAAATCCCATCTTTGTCTACAGGTGCAATCATGAAAATAATTTCTTGGGAAAACTTGTCTTTGGCATACTCCTCTATTGCATTGGGTTTTAGTGGTTCGGTTGGAGTTGGCGTTTCTTCAGGTGTAGGACTTTCACTTTCCTGAATTTCTTTTTCCTGAGAAATACAGCCAGAGACTAGAATTGTCAGGATCATGAATTCCATTAGGGGAATTGATATAAGAGCTTTATGGTGGGTTTTTGAAGACTCTATTGACGAGTTATGGTTTATTTCCAACTCGATAATCAAATTGAAAAAGAAAAAAAGAAAAAAAGGAAAGGAGGAAAGAAGATTTATCTTCTGTAGTAGAGATAGAGAAGAACCAAACCAAGACCTAAGATCACTCCTGCACCTATCATGGCAAAGATCTTCCAGTTAACTCTAAATCCTCCAGGAAGCTCTGTAACCACATTCACAGACTGTCCTATGACCTGGTTCAAAGCCATATCTGTTGCTCTCACAACGATGGTGTAGTTTCCATCCTCTGGAGGATGCCACTCGTAGCTCCAGGAAGTGGTACCTCTGACAGGCAACCAAGTAACCCCTCCATCCGTGGAGACTTCAACTAATTTGACACCATTTGCATCTGTTGCTGTCCCAGTTATCACAATCGATTCTTCAGTAATCTCCTGACCTTCTACGAGATTTATACTGGATTTTGGTGGGGTGTTGTCCACGATGACGGTGATTCCCTCGGTTATCTCCACATTTCCAGCTTTATCTCGGGCTCTCACCTTCACCACATAGGAGGAATCTGCACCCAAAGTCCAGAGGAAACTCCAGGATTCAGTGCTGTCTGCAGGCTGCCAAGTAATCCCTCCGTCTGTGGAAACCTCCACCTTTGAAACCTCTCCATTGTCCATCGCCGTTCCCGTCATTTGATGTGAGAGTCCAGAGAGAAGAGTGTTGTTCTCCAAATTCAAAATTTCTACAATTGGGGAAGAGTTGTCAATTGTTACCGTGACCCTTGCCACACTCTCCTCCTCGTTTCCCTTGTTGTCTGTGGCTTTTGCCTTTATGATGTATATTCCATCAGTAGGTAAAGTCCATCTATAGCTCCAAGAAGTTGTGCCTGTGGTAAGATTCCAGGTTAACCCACCGTCTGTTGAGACCTCAACCTTCTTAACCCCACTCTGGTCGTCTGAGGCTGTTCCCTTGATTACATAAAAGGTTCCTGAGAGAACTTCACCATTTTTCGGTTGAGTAATCTGGGTTTCTGGCGCCACCTTGTCAGAGGGACTTCCTCCCCCTGAGCCTCCTCCTGGTGGTATATAGGGTGGTGGAGTAGGAGGATAGTATGGGTAGGGCAGAATCACGGTAAAGGTGCGATTTGGAATACTGGATGCTGAAGTAGAATCTCCATAGGCATCCACACTTTTTGAACCTGCAGATGAGGAGGGAACTGCAAAGGTTGCAGAGAAAGAACCACTTGCATCAGCCTTTACAGTTCCATTGTCGTCTGGCGATGTTCCTCCAATGGGAGTAAGATTCACCTTGCTTCCTGAAAAGGTTACTGTGATGTGTCTCTCATTTGAATAGAATCCAACACCTGTGACTGTTACAGTAGTACCTACATACCCAGAGGTTGGAGCGATGGCGATGGATGGTGGAGTTGGAGGAGCGCAGTCCCCTGTGGGTATCTCAGGACCAGTGCCAGCTATCGAAGTGGTGTCTGTGCCATCTCCAGTTCTAATGGTGTAGCTGTGACCACCAATTCCAAGTCCAGTTGAGTAAACATAGTAATACTCCTTACCATCGGAGTATGTGGTATCTGAAGTGTCCATCTCACTCATGTCCACGAATCCTCCTCCATCAATATCTATTTGTACTCCAGTTACAGACCCCCCATAGTCTGGGTTGTCGTTGTCTGCATCGGTAAAGGTTACCTCATAGATGAAAACTGTAGATGTGTTTCCACAAGAAGGTGTCACGCTGTAACTAGAGAGTTGTGGCGCAGTGTTTGGATCTGAAGTTATCTCTGGACCTGTTCCTCCAAGGGAGTCTGTGTCTGTGCCATCTGAGGTGTTTATGGTGTAGCTCTTGGTGCCAGTAGATCCCCAAGTAGCTGTGTACTCATAATAAAAAATGGCTCCATCAGTGTAGTCTGTATCTGAAGGATCCTCTGGCACCATGTCATAAGTAACAGCCTCTATCACTATCTGAACTCCATTGGCACCAAGAGTTGGATCGTCGTTGTCTGCATCTGTGTAGGTGACCTCATAGCGGAAGTTTGTTGTGGTGGTTCCACTGGTAGGTGTTACCGAGGCATTTGAGAGTTCTGGAGGTGTGTTTGCACTTGAGGTAATTTCAGGACCTGTTCCTCCGAGAGAATCTGTATCGATACCATCTGAGGTGTTTATGGTGTAGCTCTTGGTGCCAGCAGATCCCCAAGGATTGGTGTACTCGTAGTAGTAAATAACCCCATCTGTGTAATCTGTATCTGAAGGATCCACCTTGGTCATGACACATGGAGACCCTCCTGTACAGGTAGAGGCAGAGTCCACGATTATCAAATCCATCTGTACTGGATCGTCGTTGTCTGCATCTGTGTAGGTGACCTCATAGTGGAAGTTTGTTGAGGTAGTGCCTGTTACGGGTGTAACTGAGGCGTTGGAGAGTTCTGGAGGGGTGTTTGCTCCAGAGACTGAGGGACCATTTGCTCCTATGGAGACTGGATTCGTTCCATCACTTGTGCGAATATTATAGGAATGATCACCCACAGAAAGCCCTGTTGTGTCGTAGTAGTACTGCTTTCCATCCATATAATTGTAGTCTGTTGAATCCATCTCTGTCATGGCTACAAAAGCTCCTCCATCTATTGAGATATCTACGTAAGAGGGAGGATTGTTGTCCTGGTCAGTGTAGGTAACTTCATAGCGGAAGTTTGTTGTGGTGGTACCGCTTGTGGGAGTTACAGATTCAGACGTGAGAGTTGGAGGATTATCAGGTGGGTCTTTAACCACATTTAGTATGATAGTCCCAACACCTTGTGCACCCATCGTGTCTGTGGCTGTAACTGAAAGAATCTTCTGCCCGACCTCAGTACCTGGAGCAACGCTTGTAACAACGGTAAAGATTCCATCTGAGGCAACGTCATCTGGGTAAACCCCATCATCCCTCATAGGGGTTAAGGCATCTTTTCCAATCGAAGTTAGATCTATATATACAGATAATAAATTATCATCAACGTCTGACACTTGCGCAGTCAATTTTGAGGTGGAGAGTCCAGTGTTTGGAACGTAAGCTGGAATGGCAGAGATTTGTCCAATCACTGGAGGAGAGTTTGGAAGGCTGACATGAACAGTCAACGTATCCTCTCCTGTAGCTCCATCGTCATCTGTCACAGTTAGGGTTACGGTAAAGT